>JAITVM010000237.1 GCA_031285815.1 Clostridiales bacterium
ATACATCCAGGACGGGGCTGATAAACCCTATTGCGGTTTTCGAACCGGTAGAGCTAGAGGGTACAACAGTAAATAGGGCAAGCCTGCATAATTTATCTATAGTTGAAGCTTTAGAATTAGGCATTGGGGATACCATAGAGGTTTATAAAGCTAATATGATTATCCCGCAGGTTTTAGATAACATTACCAGGGCCGGAGGCCTCCCCATACCTGATAAATGCCCTGTTTGCGGCGCATCTACGGAAATACTAAAGTTAAAAGAATCCAAATCCCTTTTTTGCAAAAACCCAAATTGCAAAGCCCAGGTTATTAGTTTTTTAGGGCATTTTACATCCCGTGATGCAATGAATATTGAAGGGCTTTCTGAGGCTACGCTTGAAAAATTTGTGGCCGAAGGTTTTATAAATAATTATTTGGACATTTTTTATCTGGATAGATATGAAGATAGGGTTAAATCTATGGAGGGCTTTGGTGAAAGGTCATTTAATAAGCTTGCCCAATCCATAGGGAAATCTAAAAACATTGCGCTGCCAAATTTTATATTTGCCCTTGGGATAAACCAAGTCGGGCTTAGCAACGCCAAGCTTCTTTGCTCACATTTTAAATATGATACAGATAAAATTGCTTCTGCAAGCAAAGAAGAGCTGGAAAGCATAGAAGGTTATGGCGGGGTTATATCTGAACAGATATTTGAATATTTTAGGGATGAAGAAAATTTACGTTTATTTAATGAAGCCCTTAAAATATTAAATATAATAAAACCTGTTGAAAACGAAGCTAAGCTCCAAGGCTTTACGTTTGTTATTACCGGCTCGCTTGATAAATTTAGCAATAGGAAGGGGCTGCAAAACGAGATAGAAAAACTGGGCGGGAAAGTAACTTCATCTGTTACTAATAAAACTAATTATTTAATAAATAATGATAATGGTTCTACATCGTCAAAAAATAAAAAAGCAAATGAATTAAATATCCCGATAATCAGCGAGGATGCGTTTATTGACATGTTTTTGTAATGTCTGGATATTGCAAATTGAGTTAAAATACAGGATAATTAAAAAGTATGTATAGTTTATCCAATGTAAAAACAAAAAAGAGGAGAAAAATTTTATGTTAAATTTTGATTTTTACTCACCTGCCCGCATTTTGTTTGGCAAAGGGGAAGAAAAGCAGGTCGGTGAGCTTTTAAAGCCCTGTGCTAAGAAAGTATTGTTGCATTATGGTGGCGGCAGTATTAAAAAAAGTGGCTTATATCATATAGTAGTAGAATCGCTTCATAAAAATAAAGACCCAGACGTAGAATTGGGCGGCGTAAAACCCAACCCGCGCCTTTCGCTTGTACATGAAGGCATCGAGTTATGTAAAAAAGAAAATGTAGATTTAATATTAGCGGTTGGCGGAGGCAGCGCTATTGATTCCGCTAAAGCAATTGCGATGGGCGTTTATTATGACGGGGACGTTTGGGAAGTTTACGAACAAGGCAAGGCCATAGAAAAAGCCCTGCCTGTTGCAATAATCCTTACTATACCAGCTGCGGGGAGTGAAGGGAGCGGCGACACTGTTATAACTAACGAATCCAAACAGCTTAAATATGGCTACGGCAGCCCGCATTTACGCCCGCTGTTTAGCATTATGAACCCAGAATATTTTTATACCCTTCCGCCAAACCAGATAGCTAATGGCGTTGCGGATATGATGAGCCATATATTTGAGAGGTATTTTACAAACACAATAAATGTTGGCTTAACAGATTCGTTATGCGAGGCGGTATTAAAAACAATAATTAATAATGCGCCGGCGGCTTTAGCAAACCCTAAAAACTATGAAGCCTGGTGTGAGGTTGGGTTTAGCGGGACTGTTGCACATAACGGCCTATTGGGGATGGGGCGACAGGAAGACTGGGCGTGCCACAACATGGAACATGAACTTAGCGCCCTGTACGATGTTGCGCATGGGGCCGGCCTTGCAGTATTGACCCCTGCCTGGATGAAGTATGTATATAAAGATAATATTCAAATGTTTGTCCAATTTGCAGTCAATGTTATGGGTGTTGAGGGCAGCTTCAGGGAGCCTGAAGCTATTATTGAAGAAGGCATTGCACGGCTCAAGAGCTTCTTTAAGAGGATGGGCCTGCCTGCAACTTTATCGGAACTTGGGATTGATGAAAGCAAGCTTGAGCTTATGGCGAAAAAGGCTACCGGCGCAGAATTTGGGCACGAGTTTGGCATTGGTGGTTTGAAAAAATTAAATTGGCAGGATGTTTTGGCAATTTATGAATCTGTAAAATAGGGGATAACAACTTATTGGAGATTAGATGATGAAAAATAAATTGGCTGCAGCCCTTTTTACTGCAATACTAATGACAGCCTGCAGCAACCAAGCAGCCCCTAATGAAAATGTGGAAACACCATCAGGGGCTGTGGCTACGGATGAAACCGGTACTGGGCCCGATACGGGCAGCGCTAATTGGGTTGGCATTTATTCCGAAATATTAAACGGGCAAAACGGGCTGGGGATAGATTTCACTAATTATAGCGTTGGCGATGAAAGTGATGTAACGGGGATAAGGCAATTTGGCGGTTGTGGTTTATATGATTTGGACGGGGATGGCATACCAGAGCTTTTTATCAGCATAAGGCTTTGGGAAGGCGGTTTCTATCATTTATTTACTATAGAAAATGGCGGCGGGAAATATATCGGGGAATCGGAGGGTGATTTGATAGAAAAATCAACCGGTACCCTATTTGGCATAGCTGGCGAATCGGGGTATACGCCTGATATAGCTTATGAGTATATAGATGGCAGCCTTGTTGAAATACCCGGCTATGTTCAGCCAATACCTGAAACTTATTCGGGGATAATGTTAGGCGGGAATGAATTGGCTTTAGATTCGGAAGGTATTTTACGGGTTGAGGTTTATGAAAGCCTTGAGGAAGCGGCCAATAATTACAGTGCGGCCCAATGAGCCCTTATTAAAGTAATTAATTTTTGCAGTACCCAAAGCACCTGCCTGATGGCGGGTGTTTTTGTTTTGTGGCTATA
>JAITVM010000264.1 GCA_031285815.1 Clostridiales bacterium
AAGATGTTTACTGTGACGATATCCTAAATCAAATCGCCGCTGTACAATCGGCAATAAATTCTGTCAGCAAGCTTTTATTGGAAAACCACTTACGGACTTGTGTAGTAACAAAAATAAAAAATGATGAAAGCGAAGTCATTGATGAGCTTATTAAAACAATCGGAAAGATTTTATAACAAAATTAATAATTGAAAAAATTTTTAAGGTATGGTGGTGGTTTTATGACTACGAAAAGCTATAAAGTAAATGGTATGACCTGCGCCGCTTGTGTGCGTAATGTAGAGCGTGCCGCAAAAAAAGTTGACGGGGTTGAATTTGCGACCGTTAATTACGCAACCGAAAAACTCACAGTCACATATGACGAATGCCAAACAGGTGAAAATGACATCTTCGAACGTATTAAAAAGGCAGGGTACGAAGCCGTTAACGATATATTAAGGGACAATTCTGGCACCGAAACTGAAAATATCAAAAAAAGGCTGATTTACTCCGTTATATTTTGTGTGCCTTTGTTTTTAGTTTCTATGCTCCCAATGCTACTGATGTCCCTAAACATACCCATGCCTGCGTTTTTAAACCATAATGAATACCCAAGGCTACATGCGTTTTTGCAATTTATATTGACGACGCCTATTATCATAATCGGGCGTAAATATTTTATTAAAGGCTTTAAATCATTATTTTCCGGCGCGCCTAATATGGATTCCCTAATTGCTGTTGGTACGTCTACAGCATATTTATATGGTTTATATGGCATGTATGAAATTTTTATTAACCACACACATTTTAATTTATATTTCGAGTCTGCCGGCGTTATCCTTACTTTAATTACATTAGGCAAGTATATGGAAAACCTATCTAAAAAGAAAACTTCCCAAGCTATTAAAGCGCTAGTTGGCCTACTGCCAAAAACAGCTTTAGTAAAAAAGGGCGGCTCTGAAGTCATTACCCCTGTCGAACACATTAAAGAAGGGGATGTAATAATTGTTAAGCCTGGGGAAAAAATAGCAGTTGACGGGGTTATTATAGAAGGGCGGACATCAATTGACGAATCTATGATTACCGGTGAATCTATCCCGGTACAAAAAGAAATAGGTGCCCAGGTCATTGGTGCGACTATAAACAAAAATGGCTTTATACATTTTAAAGCAACAAAAGTTGGCAGTGACACCACCTTGGCACAAATAATAAAATTAGTTGAAGAAGCACAGGTGTCTCGCGCCCCCATAGCACGGATGGCCGATATTATCTCCGGCTATTTTGTCCCGGTAGTGATAATAATAGCAATAGTTTCAAGCATAGCCTGGTTTTTAGTTAACAAGGACCTCGCCTTCGCCCTTAATATATTTATCTCAGTTTTAGTAATAGCTTGCCCTTGTGCTTTGGGGCTAGCCACACCCACAGCCATAATGGTAGCAACAGGGAAAGGTGCTGAAAACGGGGTCTTAATAAAGAGTGGCGAATCATTGGAGACACTCCATAAAATCAATTGTGTAGTATTTGATAAAACAGGCACTATCACAGAAGGCAAACCTATTGTAACTGACATAATACCTTTTGGGGCCTACTCAAAAGAGGATTTATTAAAGCTGGCAGCATCTGTTGAAAAAAATTCTGAGCACCCCCTTGGCAGCGCAATTTTAAAATCTGCTGAAGGCCTTAAGCTTTTTATTGTTGATGAGTTTATTAATATAGAAGGCCACGGCATAAAAGCAAATTTAGACAAGAAAAATATTTTCTTTGGCAATATGAAATTAATGGCTGACAATAATATAAATGTGGGGCACATAGCCGAATTTATTGATAACTTATCCGCCGAAGCCAAAACGCCAATGATATTATCTGTTGATGGCGAAGTAGCGGGCATAATTGCCGTTTCCGATACTATAAAAGAAACCAGTAAGTCCGCAATTGAAAAATTAAAAAGCCTAGGCATAGAAATAATGATGCTCACAGGGGATAATAAAAAAACAGCTTCTGCTATTGCAAAAAAAGCCGGCATTGAAAAATTCCTTTCCGAAGTCCTGCCAAAAGATAAAGCTGATGAAATTTTAAAACTTCAAAAACAAAATAAATTGACAGCAATGGTCGGCGACGGCATAAACGATGCGCCTGCCTTGGCCGCCTCTGATGTGGGCATAGCTATTGGAAACGGGACAGATGTAGCCATAGAATCTGCCGATATTGTATTGATGCAAAACGATTTACGGGCAGTTTATACAGCCATAATGTTAAGTAAAAGGGCAATAAAGATAATTAAGCAAAATTTATTCTGGGCATTTGTTTATAATTCGCTCGGGATACCTATTGCTATGGGCATATTATATGTTTTTGGCGGCCCGCTATTAGATCCAATGATTGCTGCGCTAGCCATGAGTTTTAGTTCAGTTTCAGTTTTAACCAATACACTGAGGCTTAAAAAATTCAGTGTTTAAAATAATTAACTAAATATTTATAAAAAGGGGCAAAATAAATGAAACAGACAATTTCCATATCAGGCATGTCCTGTAACCATTGTGTTAAAGCAGTAGAAGATGAAGTCTCCGAACTAAACGGGGTAATATCTATTAAAGCCAGCTTAAGCCAAAACAATTGTGAAGTAGAATTTGATGAAAACCTTATATCAATAGATGAAATTAAAAATTCTATTTCGGAAATTGGGTATACGCCCAGCTAAAATAAATTACAATTTGAACCAGCTTTATAGCTATAAATATCCTATACACCTATCAATCTAAAAATGGGCACATGTGTACAATATTCATGTGTCTATTTTGTTATTCTAATGTGATTAAAATTAGTTTCAGCTTTGCTATATTAGAATAATATGTAACGGTTTATAACCATAGGGAATAAACTTAAAATACAAATATATTATTTAGGGGTATCGGAGTGGTAGTGTATGGAGTTGTCAGTAAAGAATATAAAATATAATTCGAAGGCTATTTCAGAAAAAGCTTTTTCTGAGCATTTTGAATTATATAAAGGATATGTGAACAAGTTTAACGCTATTACAAATGAACTATCAGCTGAGTATAATACTCAAGACGCAAATTCAACATACAGTAAATTCCGGGCACTAAAAAAAGGCGAATCCTACGCGTTAGACGGGGCTGTCTTACATGAGCTTTATTTTCAGGCCATGACTGCGTCGGAAACAAGGCCGCTTCCAAAAACGATTGACATTATTTCAAAAAGCTTTGGCAGTTTTTCTAATTTTGTAGATGATTTTATCAACACTGCAAAATCGGCAAGGGGTTGGGTTATATTTTCGCTGGACCAGCGGACAGGTACTTTCAGAAATTTTTTGCTGGATTCCCATGATAATGGTATTGTACTAATGGCATTCCCCATTATTGTTATCGATATGTACGAGCACGCTTATTTCCTAGACTATGGTATTAACAAAGAAGCATACATTAGGTCATTTATGAAATCAATTAATTGGGATTTAGTTGAAAAACAAATAAAAAAATTATGCTAGCACAGTTTGCATAATTTTATTGCCCCACGAGTTAAATAATAATATAGCCTTTTGGTATAAAACAGTTAGCCTACACATTTGTGTAGGTTTTATTTTTTATTTGCCTTTACGGGATAAACTAATTGATTTATAATAAAATTATAAAAAATTGGTTAAAGAGGTGTGTTTTTATGTTGAATTTTAAAGGCATAGGCGTCTCCCCAGGGATAGCAATGGGGCATGTTTTGCTTATTGAAAAGAAAGACATAACTATCCCAAAGCATCTTATCACTGATGAAGAGGCAGTTATGGAGATAGAAAAATTTGAGGCTGCAAAAAAAGGCTCTATGTCCCAAGTAGAAAAAATCATTGAAAAAACTAAAGCTACTATGGGCGCAGATAAAGCCGGTATTTTTGAATCACAACTAGAAATCATTAATGACCCTATGTTTAACGATAGTGTTTTAGATAAAGTGCGTAACTCAAAAAATAATATCCTTCATGCTTTAGAGCAGGCCCGTGACGAGTTCGTGGCAATTTTTGAATCTATGGATGACGAATACTTCCGCGAGCGTACTGCTGACGTTAAAGATGTTGTCAACCGTGTTATTAACAATGCCCTTGGCATTAACCAAAATTATTTTGATAACCTTGACAAAGATGTTATTGTGGTTGCTAATGACCTTACCCCCTCTGACACTGCCTCTATGGATTTTAATTATGTCCTGGGTTTTGCAACAGAAATTGGCGGCCGGACATCCCACTCCTCAATAATGGCAAGGAGCTTAGAAATACCGGCCGTTGTAGGTATCGGCAAATCCTTATTTGAATGTAGGCATGACGACTACATAATTTTAGATGGCGAAGCCGGTTTATTATTTGTAAACCCTGACGAAGCCATTATAAATGAATACAAAATGAAAAAAGAACAATTTTTAGCTGAGAAGGCCATTCTTGCAGAATTAAAAGAATTGCCTGCCAAAACCACTGACGGCAAAGTTGTTGAGTTATGCGCTAACATAGGCGGTGCTTCTGACTTAAAGGGCGCTTTTAATAATGGTGCTGAGGGCGTTGGGTTATTTAGGACAGAATTTTTATATATGAACAACACCAACTTTCCAAGCGAGGATGAACAATTTAACGTATATAAAGAGGTCGCAAGCCAAATAAATGTAATAATAAGGACATTAGACATTGGCGGCGATAAAGACCTGCCCTATTATGAATTTGAAAAAGAAATGAACCCATTTTTAGGGTGGCGCGCCCTGAGGATCTGTTTAGATAAAACCGAAATTTTTAAAACACAATTAAGGGCTATTTTACGCGCATCTGCTTTCGGGAAAATCCGTATTATGTACCCAATGATTATCTCGCTTGAAGAGCTCCGTAAAGCTAATTCTATTTTAGCAGAATGTAAAAAAGAGCTTTCGGATGAAGGTACCGCCTATGATGAAAAAATTGAAGCAGGGATAATGGTAGAAACACCTGCCGCCGCTATAATGGCTGATTTATTTATAAAAGAAGCGGACTTTTTCAGCATTGGCACTAATGATTTAACACAATACCTCCTGGCTGTTGACCGTGGCAACGAAAAAGTAAGCAAGCTCTATAATACATTTAACCCTGCTGTCCTTAGGGCTATTAAAAATATCATTGATGCATCCCATAAAGAAGGCAAGTGGACTGGGATGTGTGGCGAGTTTGCCGGCGAAAAGAAAGCTGCTGTTTTATTATTAGGCATGGGGCTTGATGAATTTTCCATGTCCGCTATTTCCATCCCCAGTATCAAAAAGATTATAAGGGGCATAAGTTTTGAATCGGCTAAAGAAATTGCTGAAAATACGCTTAAATTATCTACAGCCGAAGAGGTAGAAAAATATTTATCTGAAGTTTGTAAATAATGTTATAATATTGGCATAATATATTTGTATTTCCATCATTAATTATAGGCAAAGGAGAAAGTATATATGCCAGATATACCAATTTCAGACAAAACCATTAATATGGTCGACATTAATTTTTCCAAGTACATGCGCTATGTTTCCCTTGCAGGTTTGGAGGATTTGCAGGCACTTATGAAAAATGGCCTGGCCAAGATTAAAGAACATAGCAGCCAAACCTATGGCATAATAACAAGTGCTTATAACTTATATAAATATTGGGGGGAAATTGACCCCGATAATAAAAAGTATGAGTTGATTGAAAACAGGTCCAAGGCATTAAAAGAACATGCAGCAGATTTTACATGGCTCTATAATAACCTTAGCGACTACAGGTCCAAAAAAGTTTTATATGGGATAGTAGAAAATTGGCTTACATTCAGCATGGCAAGCTTAGATTCTATTATTGAAAAAACTTTCCTGCATTACTTTGACCTTGATATCATAAAATGTGATGAAAACGAGACCTTCGTCGACCTTGGGGCATATGATGGGGATACTGTGCATAATTTTTTGGATAGCTTTAGCACTTACAAAAAAATTTATTGCTATGAAATCATGCCTGATATTTTTGAAAAATTAAAAGCCAACCTTGGGTCATATAAAAATATTGAATTCCGGAGAAAGGGGGCTTCTGATAAAAACGGCACTATGTTTATATCAGACAATGAGCCTGCCGAATCAATGCACAAACTTTCTAATTCCGGCAATTTAGAGGTTCCGGCCGTTTCAATTGATAATGATATTTTTGAGCCTGTCACTTTTATTAAAATGGATATTGAAGGCGGCGAACAAAAAGCATTGCTAGGCTGCGAAAGGCACATAAAAGAAGGCCACCCTAAACTTGCAATTTCTATTTACCATAACAACGAAGATATTTGGAAATGTGCACGGATAATATATGATATGGACCCAAGCTATAAATTCTATTTGCGTTACAATGGTGGAAATTACTACCCTTCTGAATTTGTTTTATTAGCTGTTTAAAATTACTAAGTATAAAAATAGCCGTTACAGTTTATTAAACCGTAGCGGCTTTTATTGTATTAATTTGATATTGACGGCAAGTTGCCTAGATTGTTATTTTCACTATCATCAGGCAAAGATTTTAAGTACTCGGAACCGGAGTTTTCTGCAACCCCAACGCCTGAAACCTTACCTTCTTTAGCAAGCATAACCCCCTGCTGTTTATCTACAACCTGGCCATCGGATAGCTCATAACCCACTACCTTGCCAGATTCTTTTACAAGCGCCGTAATTTCTTTAGCACCCGGCCCTGGCATAGGGGCCTCTTTTATTGCCATCATAGGCAATGCATGTTTACCTTCCATAATAAAACCCCACTTTCGAACGCTAACCCGAAAATTAATACAACCCTATTTTATTTAAAGCTGTATCTTTCTAGTTTGGGCTTTTATCTTATTTTTATTCAAATACTCTCAGGCTTCTTTAGTTATAAACAATAACGCCCCTGATTTGATACTATCGCCTTCTTGAACCAATATGGTTTCAATTTCGCCATCTACCCTAGAAACAATCGAGGTCTCCATTTTCATTGCTTCAATTATCCCTAAAACTTGGTTTTTTGAAACTTTTTCGCCGGGCACAACATTAATTTTTGAAACCATGCCCGGTATAGATGAACCAATATGGTTAATATTATTTGGGTCAGCCATCGTAGTTTTCTTTGATTTAAAATTTGTATTAGGGTCAGGTACCGCAATTTCGCGCCTCATCCCGTTTAATTCAAAAGGCACTTCCCTCATGCCGGCTTCGTTTAAATCACCAAGCCCCAAATATTTTATAAAAATAGTCTTTCCGTCTTCTATCGTAATTTTATCTGTTTCGCCAACATTCATCCCGTTAAAGAATATATTTGAACTCATCCTGGAAATGTATCCGTATTCTTCACGGTGCCTAATAAATTCTTCCACAACTTTTGGGTAAAGGCACCAGGATATTACAGTCCTATCATTTGGGTTGGCCTCAATCTTTTCAACCTCTTTACGTGCCTTATCAAAATCTATTGGCGCAAGCAGCTCGCCGGGCCTACATGTTATTGGCTCCTCGCCTTTTAATACTGCTTTTTGTAAACCTTCTGGGAAGCCCCAAGCAGGCTGGCCCATCATACCCTTAAAATAGGACACAACAGAGTCAGGGAATGTAAGTGAATCTGCCTTCTCAATTATATTAGATGGCGAGAGTTCATTCTGCACCATAAAAATAGCCATATCGCCCACCATTTTAGACGAAGGTGTTACTTTTACAATATCGCCGAGCATATCATTAACAGTTTTATACATCTCTTTTACTTCATCAAACCTATGGCCAATGCCCAGGCTTTCAACCTGCGGCTTTAAATTTGTATATTGCCCGCCGGGGATTTCAAACCTATAGATATCCGCCGATGGGTTTTTTATATCCGCTTCAAATTTTTTATACCTAAGCCGCACATCATACCAATAATCTGATAATTTTTGTATATCTGAAAGCGGGATTAACGTATCCCTTTCATGCCCCTCAAGCGCCGCAACAAGTGCATTCATTGATGGCTGGCTGGTCATAGACGATAAAGAGTCAACCGCAGTATCAACAATGTCAACACCGGCTTCTATTGCCAGTAGCAGTGTAGCAACCTGGTTTCCTGATGTATCGTGGGTATGCAAATGGATAGGTATCTGCAATTCTTGCTTTAAAGCCGTAACCAGTTTTTTTGCGGAAAATGGTTTTAACAGCCCGGCCATGTCTTTAATACATAATATATGCGCACCCCGCCGCTCAAGCTCTTTAGCCAAATTTATATAATACTGTAGGCTATATTTATCACGTTTAGGGTCAGAAATATCCCCTGTATAGCAAATAGCGGCTTCGCAAAGCTTACCTTGCTTCAAAACCTCTTCCATAGCTAATTCCATACCAGGCAGCCAATTAAGCGAGTCAAATATCCTAAAAACATCAATACCCTTTGCGGCCTCTTTAATAAAAGCTTTTATTAAATTATCTGGGTAATTTGAATACCCAACTGCGTTTGAGCCACGCAGGAGCATTTGAAACGGGATATTAGGGATACTTTTACGCAATAAATCCAACCGCTCCCAAGGCGATTCATGCAAGAACCTGTAGGCTACATCAAATGTTGCACCGCCCCACATCTCTAGGCTAAAGCAATCCTTCAAAATCTCCGCCGCCGCCGGTGCCGATTTCAACAAATCCCTCGTCCGCATCCGTGTAGATAAAAGCGACTGGTGGGCGTCGCGCATAGTTGTATCAGTAATTAATACTTTTTTCTGCCCTAAAACCCATTTCGATACATATTCCGGCCCATGGCATTCTAAAATTTGCCTAAGGCCAGTTAGCGGTTTGCCTTCCGGGGCCGGTACCCTGCGTGGCGAATATTGCTTTTTGACCATACGCGGGTTATTAACCTGCAATTGTGCTATATATTTAAGGACTTTACTAGCCCTGTCTTTGGTTTGTTCTATATTAAATAACTCGGGGGTTTCATCTATAAATTTAGTGTGGCATGTGCCTGATTGGAAAACCGGATGCGTAAGTATAGTAGTAATAAACGGTATATTTGTTTTGACGCCCCGGACACGTACTTCATTTACAGCCCGGATAGATTTCCTACAAGCGCCTAAAAAAGTATTGTCCCATGATGTTACTTTTATTAAAAGGGAATCGTAATATGGTGAAATAACTGCCCCGGTATAAGTATTCCCACCATCCAAACGCACACCAAACCCGCCTGATGAGCGGTAGGATGTTATCTTCCCCGTATCGGGGGCAAAGTTATTTGCTGGGTCTTCAGTCGTAACCCGGCATTGGATAGCAAAGCCGTTCATCTTAAAATCATCTTGGGAAGCCATGCCGATTAACGGCTCGGAAAGTGGGTAGCCCTCGGAAATTAAAATTTGGGCGCGTACAAGGTCTATACCGGAAATCATTTCAGTAACAGTATGCTCTACTTGGATACGTGGGTTCATTTCTATAAAATAATAGCCGCCGCCCTTGTCTACCAAAAATTCAACTGTCCCCGCATTAACATAACCTACATATTTAGCTATTTTAACCGCATCGCTATATAATTTTTCGCGTACTTCTTTTGGCACAGAAAAAGCGGGCGCAAACTCTACCACTTTTTGATAGCGCCTTTGGAGTGAGCAATCCCTCTCCCCTAAATGCACCACATTCCCGTATTTGTCTGCCAGTATTTGAACTTCAATATGTTTAGGGTCAACCAAATATTTTTCTATAAAAATATCGTCGCTACCGAAGGATTTTTTACTTTCGCTTTGTACAAGCCCAAAAGCCTCTATAACTTCCGCTTCTGTATCACAGCGGCGCATGCCCCGCCCACCGCCGCCTGCTGCTGCCTTTAAAATTATTGGGAACCCATATTCCTTGGCTTTTTCCAAAGCTTCTGCAGCATCCTTTAATGGCCTTTCCGAACCGGGGACCGTTGGTACATTACACGCAGATGCGATTTTTTTTGCGTTAATCTTATCACCCATCTGCTCAAGTATTTCAAATGGTGGGCCAATAAATTCAACCCCGGCTTTTTCACATGCCTTTGCAAATTGGGCATTCTCCGATAAAAAACCATACCCGGGATGTATTGCGTCAACCCCATGGCTTTTCGCTAGGGAAATTATGGCCTGAATATCTAAATAAGCACCCAACGGAGATTTAGTCTTGCCAATTTGATATGCTTCATCCGCTTTAGTCCTATATAAGCTTAACGCATCTTCTTTAGAATAGATGGCAACTGTATTGAGCCCAAGGTCATTACATGCCCTGAAAATCCTTACCGCGATTTCCCCCCGGTTTGCAACAAGTACTTTACTAAACCCCTTCACTAATAAACCACCCCTTTAAACATTTTTACAAGTATACCATTTGCATAAAACATGGTCAATACGCCAGATGCCTGATATCATCGCCAGTAATGGCCCCTAAGCCTTGCTTTGCCCATTTAAATTCTTACTCAAATAAACCATATCTATTAACTGGATGCCATCCTCAAACATAACGTGGCTATAGTTATTTATGAAAAAGCCCGGGGCCCTATGTGAAAGGCTAAACCCGTTCTTCTGGTAAAAATTTATTGACCTTGGCACATCGCCAGTCCCAACGAGCATTACATTATATTTCCCTTTATAATACGAAGAGATATAACTTATCAATTTACCCCCATACCCCTTATGCTGCCATTTTTCATAAGTCGCCAAATTTTTAAGTTCACAAGTACCCCCTCCTTCGTTTGTAACTACGCAAATACTTTTTAAGCCGCCATCATACAAAGCAAACATATCCCCACGGTGCAAATATTTTTCTATCATATTTAAGTCTTCATCAGCCAGGAGGAGAAGCCCCTTATAACCCATTTTATCTTTATCTTCAACCTTGATAATTTCCATAAACACCTCCGAAATCTTATGATAATTATTATACCACAGCCTAAATATATTTTATTTATATCAACCATACTCAAATTATGCTATCTGCCTAGAAGTTTACAAGCCCTTGCCTATATGCTATATTTTCAATAAAACAATCCCGTTTAGCCAAGGAAGGGGCCCTTCGATGTTATCAAAACAAGAACTATTTAATTACACCGGCATAAGTAGCATCCATATTTTCGAATCAATAAGTTCTACAAATAATTACGCTAAAACAATAAAGGCTTACCCAGCGATTGTCGCCGCCAATAAACAAACAGAAGGCCGCGGGCGTTATGGGAAAAGTTTTTATTCGCCTGAAAATGGCATTTATTTTAGCGTGGCCCTGAAAAATGATTTTGGGCGTGATATTTTATATATTACCCCAACCGCTGCTGTTGCGGTTTGCATGTCTATAAAAAAACTTTCTGGCACCGCGCCCAAAATTAAATGGGTAAATGATATATATATAAATAACCGCAAGGTTTCTGGCATCTTAACAGAATCAACTGGCCCTTCAATAATAATTGGAATCGGCATAAATTTTTATGGGCAAAATAATACCTTGCCTTCACACATTCGAGATAAAGCTGGTTTTTTATTTGAATCTAAACCAGGTTTTGATAGAAATCTTATGATATCTGAAATTTTTAATACCCTTTACAATTACTTAAATGAAAGAAATTTCCAATTATACATGCAAATATATAAAGAATTGTCGTTAGCCATAAATAAAAAAATAAAATTCAGCCTAAACGGGGGCGTTTTCAATGCTACAGTCAAAGATATTGCCGATGATGGCGCAATCATTTTAGAAATTGGCGGTTCTATAGAAAAATACTATTCCGGTGAAATTAGCATTATATTACCAGAGGGGGTTTTATGAAAACCAGGGACATAACACTTTGTAGCCTTGGCGCCGCTATTATTGCTGTGCTTTCCCAGTTTACTATACCTTTAGGCAGTATGGTCCCGTTTACGCTTCAAACTTTTGCAATACCGTTAGTTTCTACAATTTTGGGTGGCAAAAGGGCTTTTTTTGCATGTTTAATTTATATACTTATAGGCATAGCCGGCTTACCCGTATTTTCAAATTTTTCGGGTGGGTTTCAAAGGTTAATAAGCCCAACTGGCGGGTTTATTATTTCTTTCCCTGCCATGGGTTACATAATCGGTCATTTTTCAGAAAAAAGTAATAACTACCCTTTTAATTTAATAATTTGCCTGTTCGCTTCCGCCATTAATTTATTGTCCGGAATGCTGTTTTATAAAATAATTACGGGTAGTACATATAGTGCGTCGTTTATAATAAGTGTCTATCCTTTCATATTTAGTACAGCTATAAAAATTATTGTTTCGGTTTACATAGCTAAGCTGATAAAGAAGAATTTTTTAAGTTTCTTGGAATAAATCCCGATATTATATTTGGGACAAAAATTTTATTTCAAGGAGGAAAATCTATGTATACCAACAAAACAAGGTTTACTGGGTTATCAGGGATAGACACCCAATCAATGATAGAACAGTTAATGAAAGCTGAAAGCATGAAGCTTTACAGCCTTCAGCGCAGCACACAGTTAACGTCTTGGAAACAAGAAGCATACCGTGCAACTGCCGACGTCCTTAAAGGCTTTCAAAATGATTTTTTAACCCTAACATCCGGCCTCAAAATGAGGAACCCAAGCTCCTATAGCCCTGTAAGCTATAAGGCAACAGTTAATGGCGTTTCGACGGACGCAGTCGAACTCACTACATCAAATGGTATGAAGTCTGGGGACTACAAGGTAGAAATCAAACAGTTAGCACAAAAAGATTCATACACTGGCTCCAAGGAGTTCGGCGGCGAGGTTAAGAGCTCGGTTGATGCAAATGCCCAAAACTTCCGTGTGGGGGATAGCTTTAACGTTACTCTTGATGGCACAACAAAAAGCATCGAACTTACACAAGCGGATATAGACTCCATATCTTTGGCTACATCGTCTGATGAAAAAACCCAGGCATTTGCCGGCATCATGCAATCTAAAGTCAATACAGCCTTTGGCAGCGGCAAAGTTACAGTGTCTAACGATAATTTGAAACTATCCTTTACCACAAATAAAGGCAATGCATTCTCTATTAATGAAGGCAAAGGCCGTGACACAAAAGCCACAGCCGGTACCGCGCTTGATAAACTTACCGCTGACAGCCAGATTACTTTTACTGCTAAAAATTCAGACGGCAACGATGTAAATATATCCGTGGACCTAAAAACTGATATGGAAGCTGCTGATGTTGTAAAAGCCATTAATAGAAAATTATCTGAAGAGAAAGTTACTAGTATTTCCTTTGGTGTTGATGATGACGGAAAAGTTACTATAGCTAACCCTAATTCGAATAGCGATGTAACAATAACTAATGCCAGCTCTTTATCCCAATTAGGTTTTTCAACTGGCGGCAGCGTTACAATTGAAAAAACGAACATTATGGGCGAGACCGGTATAACCCCAGGTACTGCCACAAATTTGGACCTTAGCCGTAGCGTAAAAGATATTTTTGGTAGCGATTTTACTTTTGACGCCAGCGGTAAGGCATCTTTCGAAATTAATGGTAAAACAATTGAAATTGAAGAAACAGACACTTTAAGTATGTTTGTAAACAAAGTAAACTCAGCTGATGCAGGGGTCAAATTAAGTTTTGATAACCTGACCAGAAAGTTTTCTATAGAATCCGTTGAATCAGGTGCCGTAGCAGAAATTAATATGAGCCAAAGCTTTAAAGATGCCCTAGGGTTTAATACAAGAAACACAGTAGCCCAAGATGCCATCCTTTCTGTAAACGGTATTGAAACAACACGGCCCACAAATAACGTAGACATAAATGGGCTAAAGCTCACACTAAACTCAGCCAGCCCTGGTAAAGTGATTGATTTAAAAGTCACGTCGGATACCAGTGTAGCTTTAGATAGTATCAAGAAATTTGTTGAAGGATATAACAGCATAGTAGAAAAGCTTAATTCTGATGTTTCAACAACAAGGATAAGAAATAGCTCCGGCATAGCATACCAGCCCCTTACAGATGATGAGAAGGATGCCATGAGCGCAGATGAAATAGAAATGTGGGAAGAAAAAGCTAAAGAAGGCACGCTGTATAGGGATGATATCCTGTCAAAAACATTATCAGACCTAAGGCTAAATATGTACCAGCCTGTAGAGCTTTCTAACGGAAAAAAATTAAGCCTACACGAAATAGGCATTACCACATCCAGCTCTTATAATGACGGCGGCAAGCTTGTTATTGATGAAGATAAACTAATGAAGGCACTCGAAGAACGCGGCGACGATGTCACCGAGTTATTTACTAAACAATCTAGCTATTCATATAGCGACAAGACAAATTACGGTTCCCGCCTTAGCCAAGAAGGCATCGCCGAGCGTATGAACGACCTCATAAATGATGCTGCTGGCTCTAATGGCAAGATAGCCCAGCGTGCCGGCTTCGAGAACTCCCTTTCGGCTACAACTAACGATATCTATAAACAATTAAAAGCAGACTATGACCGTATGGAAGATATGAGGGAGTACCTATACGAAAAGGAAACATATTATTATTCTATGTTCTCTAAAATGGAATCGGCTATAACCGAGGCAAATAACCAAATGTCATACCTACAGGCCCAGCTTGGCGGATAAGTATAAATAAAGGTGGTTTCTAAGTGGTAGTTAAAGAACGAGGAAAAGAACAAGTTATTGACTTGTTAACCAGAAAAGACAAGTACATCAAAGAATTTTTGAAATTAACAGAATCAGCAATTTTTAAAAACCTCCCAGAGGATGCTGAGACATATTCTAACTTAATTATTAAGCGCGACAAGGTCCTTAATGAAATTAAAACACTGGATATTAACTTGGAAAAATATAATTATCAGGATTTTTTGGTGGATGACGATAAACAGATTAATCAGCTTATAAATAATATTAAAATCAACTGCAAAAAAATTATTGAGAAGGATATGGGGATAAACCACATTATTGAACCCATATATTTTAATATTAAGCATAAGATTAAAGAGATTAATCAGGGTAAAAACCTTAATTCTGCTTATAGAAATTATTCCGCAATGGAAACAGTTTCTGGTTTTGATAAAAAAAATTAAGGAGGCATTTTATGTACAAAAAAAATCCGTATGATAAATATACGAACAATAATATATATACCGCACCAAAAGAAGAGCTGACTTTAATGCTTTATGAGGGTGCTTTAAAATTTGTCAATCAAGCAGTCATTGCTATTGAAGCTAATGATTTTGCTAAAGCAAATGATTTATTAATTAGGGTACAAGATATTTACAGGGAGCTACAATTTACCCTAAACCATAAATATGAAATATCTAAAGAACTTAACACCTTATATACTTATATTATAAGCCGCACCCGTGAGGCAAATATGAAAAAAAGCCTAGAAATCCTAGACGAAGTCAGGGATTTAACTAGGGATTTCAGGGACACCTGGAAAGAGGCTATGAAGCTCGCAAAAACTAACAACCAATAAAATTTATACCTAAAATGGGCTGTACCAAAACGGTTAAGATAATAAAATAAACCGTTTTGATACAGCCCTTCTAAATTAATAAAACCCTTGGCATAAACTTTAGTTTATAACTATAGGCGCGTTGGAAGTTTCCATCCTAAGCAAAACCCGTTTTGGCACTTTTTCATAATCTATTGACCTGGCCTCTATAAAATTTCCACTGTTTGCTAAATAGCTAAGGCCAACTATCCCTATTTTAACATTATTAAGGCTAGTCCTAGCATTTAAGTAATAGCCAATATCCTTGCTAGAAGGCAGGTTTAAATTTATTTTGCCATTGCTCGCTTCAACTTCCCAGACATATTCAGAGTATTTATTAAAATTCTCAATATTTGCAGTAATCGAGCAATTAAATGAATCGATTTTAATTTTTTGTAAATCAAGGTTTGTAAGAATAACCGCACCGTTATAGTTTTCGATTTTTGCAGTGGCGCCCTTAACGTTTTCAAGCTTCAATTCATTATTATTGCAATCAATTTTTATGTTATGTGCTGTTACATCGCTAAGCTGTGTGGCACCATTTAAATTAGTCATAACTAAATATTCGCATTCAACCGTAGATACAACAGCCTTCCCAGTATTAGTATCTAATATGATATTAGAAAAAAGCTTTTCGGGGAGGAACATGTCTATGCTAACAGACTCAAAATCATCCTCGTTATAGTTTAACAAATATTTGTTAGATAGTTTAATAAACTCAATATCTTCAGAATTATTCCGGGATTTATAGAATACTTTAAGGGTTATTTTATCCCCGTTATATCCCCTTATATAAATGTCGCCATTTAAAGAAGTTAAGTTCAATTGGTTGCCTCCGCCTGAAACCACCATCTCATATGATTTTTCTTTGCCTGCGCCAAAAGCTTTTGGCTCAACTTTATGGGCTGTTGGCTTTACCGGTTCCGCCTTATACCTTTCTGTAGCTTGGTATGTCTGTAAAGTTTTTGATAACCTATCAGCTGCCCCAGCAGTTTTTTGGACTATAACTTTTGTCAGGTTCTGAATCTTGGGCTCAAGCTCTTTTGCTAAATCGTCAAATTTTTTTGCAATATCACTAGTAAATTCTTCAATAGGTTGCGACGGGCTTGAAGTACTAGTGCTAGAATTTGAATTATCATTACCGCTCGCCGGCCTTGTGCTATTATAAACGCGGCTTCTTGGCGTACCCTTGTTTAGCGAGTCAAGTAGCCTCGCTGCCTCGTCTGCTGATATTTTTTTCTCTTCAAGCATTTTCAAAATCATCATTTTATCGCTATCCATCTAAAATCCTCCTAGAATTTATAATTATCCCTAAAATAAACAAATCATCAAAGCTATCCTAAGTATAACAAAATATTTACATCCATTGCATATAAATACGCATAAAAAAAAATATTGTTTATGGCAATTTAAAATAAGCAGCATTTGCAGCAAACTAATTGAACCCCTTAATAGCCTACTTAGTATATTATTAATTATTAAATACCGATACATTTTCATATCAGATAAAAAGTGGTATTATATTTAATGCGGACAGGCCCCCTTTAAAATCATTAGCCAACTATTTGGCCTGGCCTGTTAAATTAATATCCACAGAGAGGGAGATTATTTTGGGTTTAACAGAGTTATTACTTACAGCTATAGCACTTGCCATGGATGCATTTGCTGTTTCTGTTACAAATGGGGCAAGCCTAAAAAATATTAAAACCTTAGATTGTTTAAAAATAGGGCTATATTTTGGGCTATTTCAATTTTTAATGCCAATACTGGGGTTTTCCCTTGCGTTTTCTTTTAAGGAGTACATATTAGACTACGACCATTGGATAGCTTTTTTCCTTTTGCTGTTTATTGGGGCAAAAATGATTAAAGAGTCTTTTGAAAAAGGGTCAGCTGATGATAATATTATGTCTACAAAAAACCTGCTAATCTTAGCCATTGCCACTAGCATAGACGCAATGGCTGTTGGCATTACGTTGGCCCTTACAACTTCGAATATACTATACCCAGCCGCTATAATAGGGTTAGTTGCCTTTGCCTTTTCATTTTTCGGCGCAAAGCTTGGCAATAAGATTGGCGAATTCTTTAAAACAGGGGCAGAATGGGTAGGCGGTTTAATCTTAATCGGTATTGGCCTAAAGATTTTATTAGAGCATACCCTTTAAACTTACTAATTAAATATATGAAAGCTGATGCTTCACCATACTGGTTACACATCAGCTTTTTTATTTAGCCTAATTTTTATATAACCCTGGCTTCATACTAAGCGGGCCTTAAAACCTTCTATTTTTTAGTAGCCCCCAAATTAAAAATAAATGCGAAGGCCCTAAGGTATTATCACTGTGCCCATGGTTATTATTTTTATCGTGGTAGCCGCTATTATGCCCATAATCAAAATCAAACATATATTTCTCGCTATAAACATCAGCGGTATTCATTGAGCTATCAAAAGCCAACTGCCCCTTGACTGTTGAAAAACGCATAGCCACAATTTTTGCCCAAGTAGCGGGGCCAATTTTACCATCCGCCGCAAGCCCAAATTTACTTTGGAAGGCTTTGACAGCACTTTCTGTAGCCCCACCAAAAATGCCATCCTCCTGAATAACCGGGATATTTTTATAAATCCCAGATAGCTCATTAAGAAATTTTTGCATTAGCCGTACTGAATCGCCTCTAGAACCCCGCTGCAAAATTGTGCCTGGGTATACCGGGTGCAGTGGGTTACCTGGCGCATTTGGTTGGACGCTATTGTATACTTTTACAATCATATCCCAGGTATTAGGGCCAATTAGCCCGTCAGGCGTTAACCCAAACTGTTTTTGAAATGCCATTACTGCATTTTTAGTCCCCCCACCAAATATACTATCAACAGAAATCCAAGGGACCGACGGGTAGAAAGAGGATATAAATTGTAAATATTCTTGCATTAGCTTAACCGAGCCACCCCTTGAACCTACCTGAATGATGTTCCCTGGATAATCCGGGTAGCTCACTATTGGCTCATCCTCCGGGATATCTGGCGGTCTAACTACCCTTGGCTTATCATCTGGATTATTTGGCTGGCTTTGATTCGGGGCCTGGGCGGGGTTGCCAGGCGACCCCTTACCCGGATAAACAGGCTGGCCTGTTTGCGGTTCCGCCGGTTTTTTATCATTTATATTATTGTATTGTTTAGATATTGCGTCCCAAGTATTTTTACCAACGACACCTAATTTATCGCCACCAACTTTAAATTGCCGCTGGAATGCTTTAACGGCACCTTCTGTATCCGGCCCAAAAAGCCCGTCAGCTTCAATTTGTGGAATGGCCGGGTACTTTATAGATATTGTGTTTAGATACCCCTGCATTAATTTTACAGAGCTACCACAAGACCCAGTTTCTAAAGCCGTACCAGGGTACCCACTTGGTTTTTCATTTCCGGGCCGGCCTTCAGCCGTTTCGCCGCTTGGCCGCGCTACAGGCGCTTTGCCTTTTATACCGTTATAGTACTTACATATTGCATCCCAAGTATGCCGCCCAATAACCCCATCTGCGCTTAAATCACACTTTTTCTGGAAAGCCATAACTGCCTTTGCCGTATCGGTTTTGAATGCGCCGTCTGCTTTAATTTCCGGAATGGAAGGGTAATGGTTTGACAACTCATTAAGGCACCTTTGCATCAATTGTACTGCTGCGCCTTTAGAGCCCGCCTTAAGTTCTATCCCCGGGTAAGATGGTGTTGCGATATTATCCCTTATAGAATGATAGGCATCATAGATTTTGCACCAGGTATCAGGCCCCGCTACCCCATCAGCCTTTAACCCAAAGTTGTGTTGAAATTCTGTGACGGATTTCCTGGTATCTTCAGAAAATACACCCGTCTCAATAACCGATGGCACTTCCGGGTATATATGGGAGATAAAATTAATCATATACTGTAGCCTGGATACATATTCGCTACGGGCCCCAACACGGATTGCAGACATTGGTGGCGTTGTGCCTATACCCATCGATTCACCAGCGCTTAATAATTCACCGGATTTTTTTGACGCTGCATAAGCATGGGTAATTTGATACCAGCAGCCTTTCCCTATTGTATTGCCCTGTGGCATATTAAATGCTTTATGAAAACATTTTACTGTTTTTTCTGTTTCATCATCAAAATAGCCATTAGGGTTTTTGATTGGGGGTATACCCGAAAAATTATCTGAGAGCCGGTTTAGGCATTTTTGAATATGTGAGACCGGCTCACCTTTCATGCCTTTTTTTAAAATATTCCCATTGTAAACACTTACATCATTCGCAAAATGGTTTGACTCTTTTAATTCTATTTCTTTAGGGTAATAATTTTTTAGTATTTCTATTGGTGTAAGGCCTTGGTTTGCCAACTTTACCGTGCCCCATTGAGATAAACCGCGCCCGGATGTTGTATCCCCATTACAATAATGCGCAAAAAATGGTTCACGCCTTCCGCCTATTTTAATAAATTCATTAAATATTTCATCAACTATATTGCTAATATTCTGAAATATACAACGCCCCCTGGTATAACATTGGTCATACTCCGCCGAATTTGTAATGTCAAAACCACTTCCACGGCTCCTATACCAAACAGTACTGTACCTGTTAAGCGTAAAAGAAATAATGGCATGGATATTTGCCCTTAATGCAGCTTCCGGCCATGTTGGGTAAATCTCGCTGCATGCAACATTTTTGATATATTCTTTATAGGGGGTTGTAATATTTGGTGCGTTAGATTTTGGCCCACCTAAATGGACAACTACATTGTTCGGTATAAATACATCACTGATAGGCATATTCCGCTCATTCATTGTTTCTACGCCCCAACCGGCAGGCTCTTGGCGTTTAGGGAGCTCTATGCCATGCTCTCTAGGTAAATCAATAATTTCTTCACACGCCAGGCCGTCGCCCGGAACTATTGGTGCCATACGGATTGGCAATATAGATGTCTGCCCGTCAAAAACTTCAACGTTCTTAACTGTTACTTTTTTAAAATAATTATGGCTAGGCACAATTACATCATAGGGCGCACAGAGGCCGCCATTGTTCCGCCCCGGGCGTAATGAATTTGATGCAGGCGGTGCATTTAATTCTATTTTTATGGTATTGCCATCCCCGTCAGTTGTGAGCTCATGCAATACTTTCCCTTGTTTGTCTTTTATTAAAACTTTTGCACCACAAACAGGCAAGCCATGCCCGCCTATCCGTAATTCCGCAATAAGATAACCTTTTCCCATAGGAACCCCCTACTTTCTATAATGTATAATTAACTTTTAGTTTTTGGCTTGAACACTTATATTCCCATTATATTGAAATCGTATGGAAAAAGTTACAAAAAAACCACCCAAAACTAATTTGAGTGGTTTTAAATATTGTTTGATTATTCAATTTTATTTGTATCGTCTGATATATTATTGTTAATATTTTCAGAAAGGGATTTTAAAATATTAACTAAATCAATTCCTGTTGTCGCCTTAACTGCTTCAGGCACCTGCGTCAACACATTTACTGCGTAATCAGAAATCTTTGCGGCGCCCTTTGCCCCTTCTTGCCCGCCTGAATCAATAATCGTGATGTTCCCTATTTTAGAAAGCGGTGCAGATACGGCTTCGCTCATATATTTTGTAATGTCCGGCAATACTTTGACAATCATCTCTGTCATTGCCGCTTGCCCATATTTTTTATATGCTTCGGCAAGCTTTTCTTTGGCTTCTGCCTCTGCAAAGGCTTTTTCTTTAACAACCTTTGCCTCAGCAAGGCCTTCCGCTTCAATAGCTGTAGCCTTAGCAAGCCCTACCGCTGATGTAGCCGCCGCCTCGGCAGTGCCCTCTTTTTCACGTGCCCCGGCTTTTGCCTGGGCCTGTAATAAAAACGCTTCTGATTCGGCCTTCGCACGCAGCTGCTTATCCATTGCTTCTGCTTCTGACTTTTTAATTAACTCAAGTTTACGCGCTTCAGCCTCTTTTTCACGTTTAAAAAGGTCAGCTTCTGCTAATATGCGTATTTTTGAAGCTTCCGCTTCGGCTGTTTTTTGTACCTCTGAAAAAAGCTGCTCTTGTTTACGGATTGCCTCTTGTTTCGCAATAATAGTCTCTTGCTCTTTTTTTGTTAACTCTACACGCATCTGCGCCTCAACAAGCTCAACATTTTTTGATTCACGGGTAAGCTCAGCCTGCATACTCGCCTCAATTAAGTCACGTTTCACTTTATTTTCTTCAATGCCATAGGCAGCATCAGAGGCCGCGCGCTTCCGCTCCACTTCTTCACGGTTTGATAGGACTTTAATCTCTTTTTCTTTATTCGCGTTTTCGATCTTAACTTCAGCCTCGATACGCGCTGAATCCTCTTCTTGCCTAGTTTCAGCTATTTGTATTGCCGTCTCTTTTTGTAAGGTAGCTTTTCGTATAGCTGTTTCACGCTCATTTTGGGCAATCGTTATCTCCATTTCTTTTTTTGCGTTTGATTCAGCGATAAGTGCGTCTTTTTTAACCTCAGCTACTTGCCTTTTGCCAAGTGATTCAAGGTAGCCATTGTCGTCATTTATTTCTTTTATAGTAAAAGCTTTTATTTCAAGCCCCATGTCTTCCAGCTCTTTAGCTGCCACATCCTGCACAGATGATGCAAATTTTTCGCGGTTGCGGTATAATTCTTCAACCGACATGGCTGATAATATTTCCCTAAGCTTACCTTCCAAGACCTCTTTCGAAGTATCGATAATATTTTTAATAGTATTATTTATATTGCCGGTATTAAACTGCTCCATAGCAGCAAGGATCTTCTCTTCTTCATTTTTAATTTTTAGAATAGTGAGCGCCCCAACAGAGATATCAACGCCTGTTGAAGTAAGGCCGGTTATGCTGACGTTAATTTGCATATTCTCTAACGAAATAGCATCAGAACGTTCTAAAAGCGGTATTACAAACCCACCCCCGCCAGATATTACCCTCTTTTTTGTCCCCGTAATAACTAAAGCCTTGTCTTGCGGCACCTTTTTCCACATGCCAAGGATGCTAAGTATTAACAAAAATACTACAACGACTACGATTACGGCTATTATAATAGGGTTATCACCATCTAGCTGTAAAAAACCTAATAAGAACATAAATTTACCCTCCTAAACACAACCCATTAAAATAATGGATAACATCAGTATAATTTTTTCCCACAGCCCCAAGCGTTAGCTGGCGCCATAAAAAAATTAATTAAGATAACCAAGAAAATAACTGCAATAAATATCATCCCTTAAAAAACAGAAACATAAAAAATATTATCTTTTATATCATCAATTAATACTGTTGTGCCTTTTTTAATACCTTCGCCGGGTACCAATTCTTTTGCTGCGGCGGATAAGATATTTTTGTCTATTTTATATGAAACCCTTCCGTAACCCCCTGAAGGGATAGATTCTAAAACAACAGCCTCAAGGC
>JAITVM010000276.1 GCA_031285815.1 Clostridiales bacterium
CTCCGTTACAAAAACCTCACCATGCTGATATGGGCTTATTGTACCGGGGTCTATGTTTATATATGGGTCGAATTTCTGGATTGTGACTTTATAGCCGCGGGCTTTTAATAGCCGGCCAAGCGATGCTGCAGTTATACCTTTCCCTAGGCCGGAAACAACGCCGCCGGTAACGAATATGTACTTGGTTTCCATAAAATTTCACACCTTTTAAAATAATTAAAATAAGAATAAAAATCAAAATTTACGCCTGGCAATATTTTTTTAGTTTAATAAAAAAGTATCTGCAAATAATAATAATTATATTATTGACATTAATATATATTTTATAATAAGTAATAAGTATATTATTGCAAAATATTATTGTCAATAATACTTTTGTGGATTATAATGTAATAAATTAAAATATGTTAAATTATTTAACAAATTTTAAATTTAAGGTTTCCTTATTTTTTAACTCCTAAAGCCTAATAGCTTTTTTTGTGAGATTTATATTTGTAATATTTTTGTTATTGATTTTCAATAAAAAAAATGCCAAAATAGGAATAAGGGATTTCCTTGATATGCACTTACAAAAAAAATTGTGGAGGGATAATTTAATGAAAAGAACAAAAAGAGTTGTTGCGCTCTTAGCTGTGGCTTCTATGTCACTCGGTGCATTTACGGCTGTATATGCTGAGGAAGAAATCAATTACGTCAAAGTTTACGAAGGTAGCTCATCCGTTAATGAAACAAAGGAAGGGACACCTGCTGAAACCGAGAAAATCTTTGATGGCTCCAACTCTGTTAATGACACAAAAGAGGGCACACCTGCTGAGGATACTGAAGTAGTTTATAATGGCGCCAAGTCTGTTAATGACACAAAAGAAGGTACGCCAGCAGAAGAGTATACTCAAATATATGGTGAAGGTTCTACAATCGCTTCTTCTACACAGCAAGAAGCTGTTACTGTGGATAATACTTATGGCCCGTTAGGTTATGAATCTAAATATTTTTATTCACCTTCTGGCTTAGATATGGGTAGTTATCCTGTTATCACTGATGCCGATGTACTTAACGACAGAATCGCTTTAGACCTTTTGAAATTATACAATGGCGAAATAATACACATCGAATACCCGCCTTTTAATGTTTCTGCGGGTGAAAGTTCTGTAGTTCAATATAATAAGGCACAGGAATATTTTGAAGTTTCTTTTGATGCCCCAGTTGATTTCGGGCGTTATGCATATGTTACTATTTATGTTGATTATCAAGAAGCAACTGCTAAATTAACACCAGAAACTATATCCCTTACATACTATGTAGATAAAGAAGGCATGGTAGAGACAACTAGGGGCGTATATGAAAAAGCTGTTACTGACGCTAAAGCCGCTGAAGAAGCTGCCATTAAAGCTGCTGAAGAAGCTGCCCTTGCTGAAGAAGAAGTTAAAGAAGAAGTTGTGCTTGTACCTGTTAGGGTTTTAGCAGAACAACTCGGCTATACAGTATCTTGGGAACCTGTTTCTAAAGCTGTTGTTGTAGCTAAAGATGATTTTAAAGTTTCATTTGCAACTGATGTAAATGAATACCTTGTTGGCGAAGAGATAGTTGAATTAGAAGTAGCACCTACTTTGGTTGATGGCGTAATGCATGTACCTAACACTTTCTTCTCTAAAGTTTTAGATGTTGAACTTGTTTTAGGCGAAGATGGCACTGTTAGCATACCAGAAGAAACACCAGCTGCTTAATTTTAATAATAAAAAAATGGCATAGCTACTAGCTATGCTGTTTTTTTTTATAAAAAAGTTTTGAGGGCCATATTTAAAATTATATTCTTGTCTAATGTTATTACCCTGGTGAAGGAATCGTCTAATTGCTGGGCAAACGCTGTGTTTGGCACAAAGAAGATAACAACAACAACAATAACCCAAATCAATATTAAACCTTGAAAGAAACCTAAAACCCCACCGCATGCGCTATCTAAAAGCTTTAGTAAAATTAAGTTTTCTGTCAGGCTTTCTAAAATATTCCGTAATGTTATAATTATCCCATAGGAGATTAAAAATACTACCAACATGGCGATTACATTCATTACTAAAGAAGCTACATATTTAGATATATACCCCTCCAGGGATGAAGAATTAAAAAGCGAGTGCATTACGCCATTATTATTTTCTTTTATTGCATCTATAAGTATATCAGGCAAGGGCAAGGATTCTATAAACGTATTATTTTGAATAGTTGTGCCCTCGGGGCTAGCACCTGAAAAACCAAGGTATTTTTTAACGAGGGACTGGGCGGCTTCAAAAAATTTTTCGTTGCCTACTAGTATTTTACTAAATGTTGGGTAGATGCGGCTGGATAAAAAAATAGACAATATTAAAGCAACAGCATTAAAAGCCGTTATTATAAGGCCTTTTTTTATCCCTATGGCAATGAATACCCCAAAAATAAGTAAAACAAAAATATCTACTATAATAAACACTCCCTTTTAATAAAACACTAGCCTATTATGGCTGTTCTGCGGAAGGGCCGGCCGTGGCTTCAGTTGTTTCTGCGGGAGGGCTATCTGTTTGGCCGGAAGGGCTGGCTGAAGGGGCAGGGCTAGTGGCAATGCCTTCTTGGGTGCTGCCTTCCGGGCCAACCTTCGAGAGTTTTAAAACATTGGCGCCTATTGAGCCGGCTTCTAATATTGTTTTAGTATCCTTATAAAATAATAATTGGTTTACCGGCTGCAAAGCATGGTGCTGCCATAAAAGCTTGCCTTCGTTAGTATATGCCGTAAATACATACCCGTTGCCAATTATTACTGAATTAAAGCCGGCGCTTAAGTAAGTTACATCCGCCCCGGTACTAGTTTCAAATACAACCCCGCCATTTAAATTATATGCCCGCACAATACCCTCTTGTTCAGAATCTTCATTCAAAATTGGTTTACCTGTAGCCAGCGTTATATTGCCCCCATCAGCAAAATAGGCTTGGCTAATTTCATTTTTTAACGGTACGCGGCTTATTTCTGTTGAAACAAGCCCTTCGCCGATTTTAAATAAAATGAATGCCTTGTCCGAAATAGCGGCTAAAGTGTTGCCATTCATAAATTTAATAATAGGTATCATCTGGTTTTTTTCGACCCGGCCGGAATTTGCGGTATTATCATTAGCCGGCTGGGGCTGTGCGTCAAACCTGCCCATATTAAAATAGCTAATGCGCGAGCCGGGCTCAAGGCTGCTTATGTCATAATAGCTTATTGCTAAAATTTTATTGTCGTTTGAAATATCGGTACTTATTGGGAAAACATTATAGGTATAGCTCTCAACTACCCGTACGTTTTTACCCGTATTGTCATACACCATTATCCTATACCCGGAGCCATCCTCAACAATTGCAGAAGCATAACCGTTTGAGTTAAGCGATGCGCTGATTATCGGGCCGGGCAATGCTGCCTCATATAATTTGCCGCCCGGGTTATATACATACATAGTATTGCCACGCTCTTCCGTTACTAAAACACAATTACCGTCCCCAACCATAATTGGGTACGATAAAATAAAAACCTCTTTCCAGATAGCTTCGCCTTTGCCATTTATATATTGTATTCCATCTTTTGTAGAAAAGAATATATTATCCCCATCTATAAAAAAATTAGCCCCGCTGTTTTCCTGGTATTCAAAACTTATATTTGCCCCCACAAAAACTTCTTCACGGTTTATATACCCCACGTATGTGTTGTAAGCTAAAAAAAGTAAGTAGACAAAAACTGCAGCAGCCAAAACTCTCGATATTATTTTCAAAACCAGCCAACTCCTAACAAGGGCAATTTATTTTTTGTCAAATAAAATTCAAAATAAATTTAGCCAATATAGAAATTATTCTTCTAAATTTGGGTAAACTAAAAAGATAAATTGCTATACATATTTTATCGACAAAATAGGGATGCAAATTATTTTCAACTCAGAGTTATAAAAATAATAATTCTGTAGTATTTTGTAATAATATCTTATAATACTATTATTTTTTTTTAATGGCAAGCGAAAATAATCCGATATACACTTAAGGCCAATTTTAGACATAAAGGAGAAAAGGACTATGTGGTTTAGTAATTTGAAAATTAGAATTAAGTTATTAACAGGGTTTGGGGTAGTTATTGCATTGTCTATTGCATTATCGATTTTTGGGTATATACAATTGGACAACATAGATGATGTTTATACAGTTCTAATAGACAGGAGTGCAAAGGCAAACCTGGCAATTACGGAAGCGGCACGTTATTTTGCTATGTATAGGCGGGATATGGTCAGCTCAATTGCCAGTGCAGGGGATACAGCTGCAATTGACGAATTAAAAATAAATTATGATAAAAACAAATTAGCTATGGAGGAGCACTTTAACGATTATTTTGAAGCAGTTGAATATGACACTAACCTTGGCCCAGATGAGACGAAAGAAAGGCAAGACCGTGGAAATGCTGTTTTAAATAAAATAGAAACAGAATATGAGGAGGCTGCAAGCTCTGTTTTTGAACAGGCTTATGCCAATAATGTTAAAGCTGCAAAAGCCGGGCTTGATGTAGGGCTCGGGATAGCGGCTGAGATAGATGAAGAAATTGACGCACTAAAGCTTATGGCGGAAGAATTGACCGATGCGGTTAATATTAGTAATTCGGAGCAGGCGGATTTATCAAAAAATATGTTATTGGGCATTGTGGCGGCGGCTGTTTTAATTGCTGTTTCATTAGCCCTTTATATTGCGAACCTAATTACAAAATCTGTTGAGGGCGTTAGCCGGGCGGCAACCAGTATTTCAAAAGGCAATTTTGATGTAGAGGTCGGGAGTGAAGGCAAGGATGAGACAGCTATATTATCCAATAGCCTGCTTGAATTAAAGATGGTTGTACAACATATGGCCAACGATATTAATAAATTAAACGGTGATTTTATTGAAGGCGAAATTGGGAGCCGTATTGAAACATCTGTGTATGAAGGCGAATTTTTAAATATCATAGGCGGCATTAATAAAACGATCGATGAACTTAGCGATGACCTTTTATATTCTGTCGAGGTAGTTTCAGCTGTTGCGGAAGGCAACTTTAATATAGAGATTAAAGAAATGCCGGGGCAGAAAGCAATAATGACCCAGTCTTTCCGGACTGTCATGGCTAATTTAGGGCAGTTTAATAAAGATATTGTATCGATTATAGACGGCGCGGCGAATGGCACCTTGGGGCTTAGGGTAGACATAAGTAATTATAAGGGCGGCTGGCAGGAAATGGCCGCTGGCTTAAACCGCCTCCTTGTAGCAATTGTAGAACCGGTAAGGGAAGCTATCGGCGTTTTAGAGGACTTAT
>JAITVM010000280.1 GCA_031285815.1 Clostridiales bacterium
ATGCGCTCCTTATCAGCTTAAATTCGTTATCCAAAAAAACCTTGTCCCGGTAGCCTAAAAAAACATCTATATTCGCGCCGGAGCTTTCAGAAACCAGGCTCTTTAAAAGAAGCATTAAAGGCGGTATGCCTACGCCGCCGCCAACAATTGCAATATTTTCGCGCCTTTCCATAGTAAAGCCGTTTCCCAGCGGCCCCATAAGCCGTATTTTTTCGCCGCTTTTTAAATTAGAAAAATAATCTGTGCCTTCCCCAAGTACCTGATAAACCAGCCTTATTGAACCTTGGTCTTTAGATATATCACAAATTGATAAGGGCCTTGGCAACAAATTTTTATTATTATCAATATAAAGCTCAACAAATTGCCCGGCTTTACATGATTCTGCAATTTTTCTGTCCTGGATTACCATATCATATACATTTTCAGATAATTTACTATTTTCTAAAATTTTAGATAAATTATAATTTCCCATACCCAGCCTCAATTCAAATATTTTAGAAGGTCTTCCTTCATATCTATAACAGCTTGCCTTGATGCCTTTTCAAAATTATTTTCATCATAGGCTTTATTATTTTTATAGGCCGCGATAATCCCACGCGAACTATTGACAATAGCGCCAATGCCATCCTTATTAAAGCACACGGCTAAATCTTCGGCCTTGCCCCCCTGCGCCCCATAACCCGGTACAAGGAAAAACGTATTTGGTAAAAGCGCCCTTAGGTTTAGGGCCTCTTGTTTATAAGTTGCGCCAACAACCGCGCCTACTGAGCTAAACCCATATTCGCCAACTAAATTTTTGCCCCAGCCGGCTACGGAGAGGCCAACCTTTTCATATAATTTCATGCCGCCAACATCTAAATCTTGAAAATCGCCGCTAAATGGGTTTGACGTTTTTACGAGGATAAACAAGCCGCGCCCATAGCTTTTACAGTTTTTTAAATACGGCGTGATTGAATCGCTGCCTAAATACGGGTTTAATGTGATCATATCTTCATCAAATACGGTTAAATCCAGGCCTTTCCCTGTTACCCTGCCAATATGGCCGTCAGAATAAGCCTCGGCTGTAGATTGTATATCCCCACGCTTAATATCGCCTATTACAATAAGGCCTTTTGATTTGGCATAAGCTACAGTTTGGATATAAGCCTTAACCCCCGGTGCCCCATACATTTCATACATTGCTATTTGTGGTTTAACCGCAGGCACTAAATCATATATTTCATCAATAATTTTTTTATTAAATTCAAAAAAAGCGTTGGCCACAGCCTTTGGCTTTTTGCCAAACTCATCAAAATTCTTTTGTAAAATATATTCCGGGATAAAATCTATTTTTGGGTCAAGCCCAACAACTGTCGGGTTATTGCATTCTTTTATTTTTCTTATAAGCTTATCTATAATCACAAGCTTTGCCCCCTATCCATCACTATTTTTCCGTTTACAACCGTCATTACCGCTTTGCCGGATACTTCAAAATTATTAAATGGGCTGTTTTTTGATTTTGACTTAAAGCCACTGGTATTAATTTTGTATTTTATATTTGGGTCAATTATAGTAATATCTGCAACAGCCCCCACTGTTAATGCCCCCCTATCTAACCCTATAACCCTGGCCGGGTTTATTGTTAATTTTTCTATAAGCTTGATTGGCGTCAAGATATTTTTATTTACTAAATATGTTATGGAAAGCGGAAGTGCTGTCTCCAGGCCTACAATACCGTTAAGTGAATTTTCAAAGCCGCCCTGCTTCTCTTCCCCGCTATGCGGCGCATGGTCTGTTGCTATTACATCAACCGCCCCGCCCCTAAGGCCTTCTAAAATTTGATTAACATCTTCTTTTGAGCGGATTGGCGGCGACATTTTAAAATTCCCGTCATTTGTTGTAATCATATCATCCGACAAAACAAAATGATGCGGGCATGCTTCAGCTGTAGCCTGTATGCCCAATTGCTTTGCCGCCCTAACCATCAAAACGCTATCCTTTGTGCTTATGTGACATATATGTACCCTTGACCCTGTAGAGCCCGCAAGTATCAAATCCCTTGCAATAATTGTCTCTTCACAATCTTTAGGTATCCCCTTAAGCCCTAATTTTTTTGAATATTCGCCAAGGTTCATGACCCCGCCGGCTTTCAGGCTTAAATCCTCGCAGTGTGAAAGTATGCTTAGGTTATTCTGTTTTGCTAAAATTAGCGCTTCTTTCATTAATTTCGGGGACATTACAGATTTGCCGTCTTCGCTTAGGGCAATAATGCCCGCCGATTTCATCCCTTTAAAATCCGCTAATTCTTCACCTGCTTGCCCTTTTGTAATACTGCCAATAACTAATACATTAATCTTACTGGATTTTTGGGCTTTTTCGTAAATAGCCCTTACAACATCAGGGTTGTCCGTTACGGGGTTAGTATTTGGCATAACGCAAATAGTTGTGAACCCGCCATGCATAGCGCTTTCGGATGCCGTTTCAATTGTTTCTTTATATTCAAAGCCCGGCTCACGCGCATGGGTATGCAAATCAATCAGCCCAGGGGTAACCCACATATTTTCTGCATTAATTATTTTATCTGCTTTGGTTTCTATGTTTCTGCCTACTTCGTATATTTTCCCTTTATTAATTAAAACGTCCATTGGTTCACAAATTTTATTTAATGGGTCTATCAATAGCCCATTTTTTATTAATATATCCAATGCAACCCGCCCTATCATAATAAAAGAACAATAACCTAAGCCAAAAATGCTAAACGTCATTGTTCTAATATACTTATATTTTATTTAGCAGCCTTTAAGGCCTGAATGTCATATTTTAATGCTTGTATGTCAAAAAAATTACTTTTAGTTGCTTCTTTTAGCACTGCGTTGTCATGCTTAACCGAATCTATTTTTTCTCCAACCTTATCTAGCTTTTCGGTTAAAGTAACATGGTTTTCAGCAATAATTTTTATATCGCGCACTATTTCATTTTCTATAGCTATTTTTACCGCAAGTACGCCACTTTCAATCTTCGAAGATCTTAAGTCTAATGAATCCACCCTTTGTTCCAATGAATCCACCTTTTGCTCTAATGAATCCACCCTTTGGTCTAATGAATCCATCCTTTGTTCTAACGCATCCATTCTTTTTTCTAATGAATCCATCCTTTGTTCTAATGAGTCCATTCTTTGTTCTAATGAATCCATTCTCTGTTCCAATGAATCCATCCTTTTTTCCAATGAATCCATCCTCTGTTCTAATGAATCCATCCTTTGTTCAAGCTTTTCTTGGCCTATTTTAAGTTCGTCAACTTTAACTACAAGCAATTCTAAAATTGATAGTATTTTCGCCTCATTATCCATATGTAAACCCACCCTCTACATTATAATATTATAGGCTAATGGTTTCACGCTAATTTCAATTGGGTTTTAGTTTATGTCAAAGTTTTGTTATCCTTATTAAAATATATTTTTGTGATTTTAAAGATAACACTAAAAAAATCTAAAGTCAATAGATATTCAAAGCATGTTTTTTAAGCCATAAATAAGAAGTTTTTATGCTTGTGGTAATAATAAAATAGTTATATAATTTTAACATTATTCGTTTTGTGTACACAAAACAAATAGGCCGCAAAATAATTCTGGAGGGATTTATATATGGTTAGGACAAGGTTTGCACCTAGCCCAACGGGCTATATGCATATTGGGAATTTAAGGACAGCGTTATACGAGTTCCTGATTGCAAAACATAATGATGGAAAATTTATTTTAAGGATAGAGGATACGGACAAAGGCCGCTATGTTGAGGGCTCTGTTGATGTTATTTACAACACGCTTAGAATAGCGGGGCTTAATCATGATGAAGGCCCGGATATAGGCGGCAATTATGGGCCATATATCCAAAGCGAGCGTAAAAGCAATTATATGGAATACGCAAAACAGCTAATTAATCAAAAAAAAGCTTATTACTGTTTTTGTACAAAAGAGCGCCTCGAGTCGCTATCGAAAAATATTTCTGACGAAGAAGTTGTTACTTATGATAGGCACTGTTTAAATTTATCTGCTGAAGAAATAGAAAATAATTTAAAAAATAATGTGCCCTTTATAATACGCCAATTTATCCCCGAAGGGGAAACAACATTTAATGACCTTGTATTTGGCGAAATTACCGTTAACAATAGTGAATTAGACGACCAGGTTTTAATAAAATCTGACGGCTTGCCCACCTATAATTTCGCAAATGTTGTTGACGACCACTTAATGGAAATAAGCCATGTTATCCGGGGCAGCGAATATTTATCTTCAACCCCCAAGTATAACCTCCTTTATGGTGCATTTGGCTGGGATGTGCCAATTTACATGCATTTACCGCTACTTTTAAACGAAAACGGGCATAAACTCTCAAAGCGCCTGGGCGATGCTTCGTTTGAAGATTTATTAAGCGAGGGTTTTTTACCGGATGCCATTATAAATTATATTGCACTTTTGGGCTGGAGCCCCAGCGACAACCGGGAATTCTTCACATTAGATGAGCTTATCGCGGCTTTTGATGGCGGGGGCATTAGCAAATCCCCTTCTATATTCGATAAACAAAAGCTTGTTTGGATGAATGGCGAATATATAAAAAAACTTAGCCCCGAAAAATTTTATGAAATGGCTTTGCCTTATTTAAAAGTGATAAAGGATGAAGGCATCAGCCTAAAAAAATTATCTGAAATGGTTAAAACCAGAGTTAATTTTGTAAAAGAAATACCTGATTTGATTTCATTTATTAATACCCTGCCGGAATACCAGACAGATCTATATATCCACAAGAAAATGAAAACCACCCCCGAAAACTCTTTGGCAAGCCTGCGGGCGCTTTTGGGTTTAATTAAAAATATTGATGGCTTTAGCGAAGAAAACCTACATGCCCAAATATCTGCGCTTATTTCAGAAATGGGCGTTAAAAATGCAATTGTGCTTTGGCCATTACGGACAGCCCTTTCGGGCCAGCCAACCTCGCCTTGCGGCGGCATAGAATTGCTTAGCCTGCTGGGGAAAGAAGAAAGCATCAAACGGCTGGAAAAAGGCATACAATTATTAGAAATTTAAGTTATCCGTAAAAATTACAATACGGCGTTGGCCAACCAGCGCCGTATTGTAAACCAGGGGCCCTTGGCAAAAATTTATTGCCCCATTTATAATTATCCAAATAATAAGTGTACCAACCGCTACGGTTGTTATATCCACTTTTCGCCGGGCTATTTTACTGATGAACATACCTTAATGTCCCGTTCGTTGATGTCATAGCCCCAATCATCTGGGTCGGTACCATTTATGACCCTAAAACTAACTAACACGTGCCCAAACACTTGAAAGAGGTTATGAAAATGCTCTATAGAAACGATG
>JAITVM010000303.1 GCA_031285815.1 Clostridiales bacterium
TAGAATTATTTCAGCGGTTCTTGTTGGGGTAATGCTTAGTTCAAGCTTAGCAGGCTGCGGTAGCGCCCAAGGCACAGCTCAGCCTAACGAAAGCGCACCAGCAGGTACCGAGGCGGAAGGCCCTTCTGGTGAACCGGAAGCTTCTGAGCCGGCAGCATCTACTGAAGAAAAAATAATAAGGTTAAATAATAACGAGGAACCAGGCTCGCTTAGCCCATCATTAGCACAAGGTACCCATGACTCTTGGGTAATTGAGCATTGCTTTGAAGGCCTTTTTAGGAAATCACCAGATGGCGGTGTCGAATACGGCATAGTTGACGAGGTTATCCGTGACGAAGGGAATATGGAAGATGGCTACAAGTTTACTTTTAAATTAAAAGAAACTTTGTGGAACGATGGTACACCGCTAACAGCCCATGATTTTGAATTCACATACAAAAACGTTTTAAACCCAGAATTAGCTTCTGAATATGCTTACTACCTTTATGTTATTAAAGGCGGGCAAGAATATAACGAAGGCACAGGCCCGGTTGAAAACGTAATGGTAAAAGCTGTGGATGATTATACACTTGAGATAGTATTTACATCGCCTTTCTCGTATTATCAAGACTACATGAGCCACTATACATTTTTACCGACACAAAAAGCTATGGTAGAAACTAATAAAGACTGGTGGCTTAAGCCTGAGACTTTCAGGTGTAACGGCGCATTCCAGTTAACAGAATGGATAAATAAAGAATCCATCAAAATCAGAAGGAACCCTAATTATTTTGAAGCTGATAAAATTAAATTAGACGGCGCTGATTTTATTATTTTGACAGATTCAACTTCTGCATGGCAAAAATATACCGTTGACGAATTAGATTTAGTTTACCCGTTGCCGGCACAAGTTACAGAACAGCTTATAGCTGAAGGCAACCCAGAATTCTATAACTCTGAAGACTTAGCTTGTTACTATTACTACCTCAATACTACAGTCCCGCCGCTAAATAACCTGAAAGTAAGGAAAGCCCTTTCTATGTCTATTGACAGGACTATCATTACAGAAATGATAACAAAAGGCGGCCAGCAGCCTGCTTATGGCCTGACCCCTCCGGGTATTGTCGACTATACTGATAGCGAAGATGGCCAAGGCGACTTTCAAAAAAATTTAGGGCCTATCCTTACAGAGGATATTGAACAAGCAAAAACCCTTTTAGCTGAAGGTTTGGCTGAAGAAGGTATGACTGAGTTTACTTTCACTATTTTGTATAACACAGACGATAACCATAAAAAAATAGCTGAAGCTATACAAAATATGTGGAAAGAAAACCTTGGTGTTGATGTAACCCTTGAAAATGCTGAATTCCAAACAGTTCTTGATAGGCGCCATGCACAAGATTTTGATGTTGCACGTGCAGGCTGGATAGGCGACTATGCAGACCCTATGACTTTCTTAGACCAATTTGTAACAGGCGGCTCACAAAATGACGGCCTTTGGACAAATGCAAGGTATGATGAGCTTGTTGAAATTATGAGGAACGGCGCTACTCAGCAAGAGCGTTTCGTAGCAATGAAAGAAGCAGAAAAAATTCTTATGGACGATGTTGGCATTATGCCAATTTACTTCTATGCATTCCCGTATACTTTAAAATCACGTGTTACTGATATTTTCAAACCGATAAACAGATACCCGCAATTTAAGTACGCTGATATAGTAGAATAAAAAAGTGGCATAGGGGCGCATTTATGCGCCCCTATTTTTATATAGCTTCAGTATCTTTTATGTTTAGGTTTAAAACTATACAGGGCGTGTTTTGAGGGAAGGACTTTATGCTACACTGTGTTTGGGAAGAAGACAGATACGTTATGAGAAGGGGGAATAGATATGGCTAAGTATCTGATGAAAAGAATTTTGTACGCAATATTTACTTTGTGGATAGTTGTAACGATTACTTTTGTAATGATGATGGGCGTACCCGGCAACCCATTTGCTGGTGAAAAAGCCCTGCCGCAGGCTGTACTGGACAACTTAATGGCCTTTTACAAACTTGACCAGCCATTGATTATGCAGTATTTTAATTATTTATTGAGGGTAGTGACTTTGGATTTTGGTCCATCAATGAGGTCGCAATCTACAGATATAAATACATATATAGCTAACGGGCTCCCAGTTTCTATGCAGCTGGGTTTACAAGCGCTATTGGTCGCTTTGGTTTTGGGGGTTTTGCTGGGTGTTATAGCATCCCTAAACCATAATAAAGTTGGCGATTACCTTGCGACAGTTATAGCTATTGTGGGTGTATCTGTCCCCAGCTTTGTTATGGGGAGGTTCCTGATAATAGTTTTTGTTACGAATTTTAAGGTATTATCATTTGGCGCGTTTCATGGTTTTGAAAACTGGAGTTATTCTATACTGCCATCTATAGCTCTGGCGGCCCTGCCATTAGCTACAATTGCCCGGCTTACCCGTTCGAGTATGCTGGAGGTAATTAATCAAGAATATATAAAAACAGCCCGGGCTAAGGGCTTAAAACAATCTGCAATTATAATAAAGCATGCATTAAGAAACGCCATACTACCTATAGTTTCTGCTTTGGGTACAATAACCACTAACTTGGTTACAGGGTCTTTTGTAGTTGAGAGGATTTTTGGGATACCTGGCCTTGGCGAAGCTTTTATAAAATCTGTAGAGAGCAGGGACTATGCTATGATTATAGCGTCTACTGTAGTCTATAGCTTCATCCTCATTGTAATCACATTGGTAATTGATATTTCTTATACGTTTATAGATCCAAGGATTAATTTAGTGGGTGGTGCTAAAAATGGATGAAAATAAAAAGATCATGTTTGAACCTGCTAATATTAACCCGGACGAAATGGAATTAATAAAAAGGCCTAGCTTAAGTTATTGGAAAGATGCTTGGATTAGGATCAGAAAAAATAAATTGGCAATGGTCGGCCTTGTGATTTTAACAGTTATACTTTTTATGGCCATTATTGGGCCAATTATAAATACAAATTCATATTCTAAGCAGAATTATGACCATATGCAAGAGCTGCCGTCGCGGTTATTTTGGTTTGGTACCGATGAAGGCGGCAGGGATATTTTTGTCAGGCTGTGGCGTGGTACCCGTGTCTCATTGTTTATAGGTATTATTTCAGCCTTATTAGACCTTGTTATCGGTGTCTTAATTGGTGGGATAGCGGGTTATAAAGGCGGGGCAGTAGATGATATTTTAATGCGGTTTGGCGAAATTTTATATTCTATCCCGTATATGCTTACAGTTATAATATTTATGATATATTTAGGGCCTGGGGTTAATTCAATGATTGCCGCATTGGCTGTTACAGGTTGGGTACCTATGTCGCGTATAGTGCGTGGCGAGGTATTGAAAATAAAAGAGCTGGAATTTGTCCAAGCGGCTAAATCTTTTGGTGCCGATACAAAATGGATACTATTAAAACATTTGATCCCCAATGCTATGGGCCCCATTATTGTAAATGTTACGCTCACAGTACCGCGTGCGATTTTCTCCGAAGCAACGCTCAGCTTTTTGGGCCTTGGCGTACCGGCACCACAGCCTAGCCTCGGTGTTATGACATCTGATGCAGTCCAGGCTGTTGTCGTCGGGACATATTATGAATTATTATTCCCGGCAACAGTAATTTGTTTGTTAATGTTCTCTTTTAATGTGCTTGGCGACGGCCTAAGGGACGCACTTGACCCTAAACTCAGAAAGTAGGTATAGTAAATGGAAAAATTATTAGATGTAAAAGATTTAAAAATTTCTTTTCAAACCTATGCCGGTAAGGTCCAGGCAGTTAGAGGGGTTAGTTTTTTTGTAAATAAAAAAGAAGTTTTGGGGATAGTTGGTGAGTCTGGGTGTGGCAAGTCTGTCACATCATCGGCAATCATGCGGATTTTACCGCAGCCGCCAGCTTTGTATGAGGGCGGCGAGGCCAGGCTTTTGGATGTAAACCTGCTTTCCTTAAAAGAAGAAGAGATGAGGCTGATCCGCGGCAGGGATATTTCTATGATATTCCAAGACGCGATGGCAAGCTTAAACCCGACTATTAAAATTGGCAAACAGATTATGGAGCCTTTGATGATACACCAGTCCCTTAAAGCTAACGCAGCAAGGGAAAAAGCTATTGAAATGCTTGACCTGGTAGGCATTTCTAACCCTGAAAAAAGGGTGGACCAGTACCCGCATGAGTTCTCGGGCGGTATGCGCCAACGTGCTATGATAGCTATTGCGCTGGCTTGCAGGCCTAAGCTTTTAATTGCCGACGAACCGACAACAGCCCTGGATGTTACAATCCAGGCCCAAATAATAAAGCTAATGAATAATTTAAAGGAAGAGATGGGCACATCTATAATAATGATTACCCACGATTTAGGTGTTGTTGCGGAAATGTGTGATAGGATAGTTGTTATGTATGCCGGTAAAATTATTGAATCGGGTAACGCGAAAGCTATATTCTATAACCCAAAACACCCGTATACTACAAGCCTTTTAGAATCTGTACCAAATATGAAGATGAGCAGGGATAAAGTCCTAACGCCAATCCCGGGCACACCGCCGGATTTGTTTGCCCCGCCTGTTGGCTGCTCTTTTTATGCCAGGTGCAAGCATGCCATGAATATCTGTAAAGATAACGAGCCGGCTGTAACCGATGTGCCGGATGAATATGATAGGTTGCATTATTCAGCATGCTGGCTTAATTCCCTGGAGTATAAGGAATATAATAAGGAGGCTGTAAGATGAACCCCCTTTTAAAAACTGTAAACTTATCAAAATGGTTTAATGTTTCGGGCGGAAGGCTGAATGCTGTTAAAAACCTAAACTTAGAAATATATAAGGGCGAGACCCTTGGCATGGTTGGCGAATCAGGCTGCGGGAAATCAACGGCAGGCAGGTCGATACTAAGGTTATATGAAAATAATTATAGCGGCGAGGTTATTTATGATGGCCAGGATATTTTAAAAATAAGCCCGGCCCAGATGTTTAATTACAGAAAAGAAATGCAGATGATATTCCAAGACCCATATGCCTCTTTAAATGGAAGGATGACTGTTGCGTCTATTATATCCGAGCCATTGGAAATACATAATATTAAAGATAGGGCTGGGCGTGACGAGAAAGTTGAAGAGCTGCTGAAAAAAGTTGGGCTTAACTCAGAACACAAAAATCGTTTCCCTCATGAATTTTCAGGCGGGCAAAGGCAACGTATCTGTATAGCCAGGGCGCTTGCGCTGAAACCTAAGTTCATAGTCTGTGACGAGCCTATTTCATCTTTAGACGTTTCAATCCAGGCCCAAATAGTTAACCTATTAAAAAACCTGCAAGATGAATTTGGGCTGACATATTTATTTATAGCGCATGATATATCTATGGTCAAATATATTTCGGATAGGATTTTAGTTATGTATTTAGGAAATATGGCTGAATTGGCTGAATCGGTTGAATTAACTGAAAACCCGAGGCACCCTTATACAAAGGCGCTTATGTCTGCTGTCCCTATCCCAGACCCTTCTGAGGCAAGCTTGGTAGAAAAAAACCTTATAGAAGGCGATATACCAAGCCCGGTTAACCCGCCAAGCGGGTGCGTATTTAGGACTAGGTGCCCAGAATGCTTTGGGCGCTGTTCGGAAGAAGCCCCGGCATGGAAAGAAGTTTCGGAAAAGCATTTTGTTGCTTGCCACCTATATGATTAAAAAAAGTCAGAGGCTGCCCCTCTGGCTTTTTTTTGAAAACCTTTACAATTAATTTTTATCAGAACCTTCGGCGCTATTTGTACTATTTTT
>JAITVM010000321.1 GCA_031285815.1 Clostridiales bacterium
TCTGCCAATTCATATAAATCGGCATATATGAAGGCGTAAGTTTTTGCTTGCGCCAAATGTGGGTGCCCTTCCTGGGCTTCTATTAATTCCAAATCTTTGTATGTAGATTTTATTTCTTCAATATATATGTCATCCTCTTTTATCATAAGGCCGTCGGCACGCCCGTTTATATTAAACCGGAAATCTTTATAATAAAAAGATTGTTTTAAGCTTATTTCGCTGCGGTATATAAAATTCCCGCTATTAGCCTGCTGTTTCCGTATTTTCTGAAATTTGGTATGTATATTAGAACCCTCTAACGCGCGCTTCATGCTCATATAAGTTGAATCAATATCGCCACTCCGGAAAACAAACTCTACCAAACCCCTTACAGAAATGTCTATCTCCATGCTTAATCAGCCTTCGCATCAAAATTAAAGCGGCTAATGCGCCGTACACATTAACCGCTTTAATATAATTATACCAGCTCTAAAAATTTTTGAGAAGATATTTTTCCGCTTCTAAGTTCCAAAGCCCTTTATATTTGTCGCATAAATCAGCCAGGGCTGTAAACCGGCCATCTTCAGCGCCTTTTTTCCTAAAATCGTCAATTGCAGTCAGCTCCATATTAATATGGGTGTATGTTAACTTTTTCCCGCCCGGGATATCCGGCTGGTTAAGTGTAGTTTCTGCAATAGAGTCTATACCGCCGACATGGGTAACCATGACAGCCGGGTTAATAAGCCCTTGTTCGGTTTTTTCCAGCGATTCAATTAAATCGTCAGTATTCCCGCCGGTTGTGCCCATTATATGTGTATAGCCATAATGTACGTTATACAAATTAACTTCAGCTTTAAAATTTGTATCAGAAGGGCCTGCGAAAAAATTCATGCAGCCGTCGCGGCCTAAAATTTTATCGCCGGTTTCAACCGCCTGTTTTACAGGGGCAAAAACTAAAACATCATCGTACCCTGCCCCGCCGGTTAGGCCAATTAAATATTCTTCAGGCTCTGGCATATTTTTTGTGTTGACAAACTCAAGCTTAATATTTTCATCCGCCGCACTTTGTTTAAAAATATATTCTGCGCGTTTAAGCCTTTCGTCATCTATATCTGTTACTACAACTAAGCTAGGTTTTATATCGCCATGGAGTGCATAGTCGATTGCCCCAAGGCCCATTGGGCCCGCACCGGCAACTATTGCCAATTTACCGCCAGGCACTATGCCCATATAGTGGTTATAGTCGCCCATTTTTGTATGGTACATTGCGTGGTAGGCCCCAATTATGCAGCTCATAGGCTCGGCTAAAGAAGCTTCATAATAGGATTCCCCGCCATAATTCAAAAGGCAGTTTATTTCCATTACCTCTTTAGGTATTATGCAATAAGTACACGCCCCGCCGAAGAATTCATAAGAATAGCCAGGTGATGCCATAGAGCCTTTGTAGTTTAAAGCAGGCTGCTGTGCAAATTTTGTGCCTTCTTTAAATTTATCTTTATGCTTACCCCCAACTTTTACAATATTGCCGGCAAACTCGTGCCCTATTATAATTGGGTTTGTGCTAATATTTTTAGGTACCCGCTTATGGTCTTCGCCCAACATAGCTGCTTTGTATGATGACATACAAACACTGTCAGAAACTACCTCAACCAAAATCTCATCATCGTTTATTTCTGGGAGCTCAAACTCCTCTAACCTTAAATCGCCTTTTCCGTATAAACGTACGGCCTTAGTCTTCATATATACCTCCAAAATCTTAAACTTCTGAAAACAAATCAAGAATTGTTTTAGCATCTTTAGCAGAAGCTATTTCTTTAATTTGCTCAGTGCTACGTGTATCAAGGATCTCTGCAAGTTTTGCAATTATCTCAAGGTGTTCGTCGCCTTTGCCGGCAACCCCAAATAGAATATATGCTTTTTCGCTGCCATAATCAACACCATCCGGGTAGAGCAAAATTGATATGCCAGATGTGATTACTAAACCTCTCCCTTCAGACGTACAATGCGGCATCGAAAGGCCCTTCCCAAGATAAGTAGAGACTGTCTCTTCCCTCTTTAGCATAGATAAATCATAGCCTTCTTTAGCATAGCCATTTTTAATAAGTACATTGCCACATCGCTTAATTGCCTGGGTTTTTGGTTCGCTAGGCAGGTTTAGGAGTATATTGTCTTTAGTTAGGGTTTTTTTTCCCGCGCTTTTACTGTCAACCAGCCCCTTTACTGTTTCTACAACTGAAGAGTCAAGAAAATCAGTAATTGAAATATGGTAAGCCGAAGGTGCTTTCGCCCTGGCCCTTTGTGTCAGCTGCTCATGTGAAACAACTACATCCGCATTAGCTGGTATATTATCTATCGCATAATTTTTTACTGTCAAATTATAGCCTAAGCTTTTAAGTTTCCGCTGCAAGTTAGCCGCACCCATTGCAGACGAGCCCATACCAGCGTCACAAGCATAAACTATTACTTTAACCTCTTTGCCCTTTAAAACATCAGTGTTATTGTTTGGGCTAATATTTTTAGATTCTAATTTCATTTGCGTAGTCTTTTCTTGTGCGCTTTCTAAAGAATCCCCATCATTCTTAGCCGTTTTAACAAATATGGCAGCCACGAAGAATGCCACGGCTGCTGAAACCGCTACAGATATCAATACTTTAATGTGTTCCCCCGGCGGTGCAACTGCCAAAAGCGCAAGGATGCTACCCGGTGAAGGTGTTGCTGAAAGGCCTGCGCCTAAAATGCCATTTACTAAAACGCCTGATGCCCCACCTGCAATTGCCGCAATCAATAATAACGGGTTCATTAAAACATATGGGAAATAAACTTCATGGATACCGCCGAAAAAGTGAATTATTGCCGCACCCGGTGCAGACTGTTTTGCGTTCCCTTTACCAAAAAACATATAAGCTAATAAAATGCCAAGGCCTGGGCCTGGGTTTGTTTCTATTAAGAAGAAAATAGATTTGCCTGCAGTTGCAACCTGTTCCGCGCCCAACGGCCCAAAAATACCATGGTTAAGCGCATTGTTAAGGAATAATACTTTAGCAGGCTCAACAATTATAGACACGATTGGCAATAAGCCCATAGTAACAACCGCATTAACACCGGTGTTTACTACCCCAGTCAAAGTAGTTATAACCGGGCCTATAAACAAAAAGCCTAATATGGTAATAATCATACCGATTATACCGGCCGAGAAGTTGTTAACAAGCATTTCAAAGCCGCTTGGGATTTTACCTTCCACTGCTTCGTCAAATTTCTTGATTATGTAGCCGCCCAATGGGCCCATTAGCATTGCGCCCAAAAACATCGGTATCTCCGCACCAACTATAACACCAATTGTTGCGATGGCACCAAGTACGCCGCCCCTGACGCCATAAACATTTTTGCCGCCGGTGTAGCCTATTAAAAGTGGCAATAAATATTTGATCATTGGGTCAACTAGGCCGGCCAGCCTCTCGTTTGGCAACCAGCCTGTTCCGATAAAGAATGCGGTTATGAGCCCCCATGCTATAAACGCGCCGATATTAGGCATTACCATAGCACTAAGCGTCCTACCAAAGCTTTGAATTTTTTGTTGTGTGTTTGACATAATAAGTAGGCCTCCTTTAAATAATAAAATTATGAATGGCTATAATTGTATAATTTCAACCTTCTTTAAAAAGTCATTTATTATACTTTCATCCGGGGCTTCTGTACTTTCTAAGGTAACACTGGCTGCGCTAACCGCACATGCAAGCCTTAACGTATCTTCGATTGCCTGTTTTCTGTATATGCCTACCGCAAAACTGGCTACTACAGAATCCCCAGCGCCAACGGTACTTTTTACTTCCACCTTTGGCGGCTTTGCCAGCAAAACTTTATCATTTGTAGATAATAAAATCCCGTCGCCCCCCATAGATACGCAAACAAGCTCTATACCCTTGGAGTTTAACTTTTTTGCTTCAGATATTAATTCATTTGTATCAGATAAATCCTTGCCGACAATTTCAGAAAGTTCAGAAATATTTGGCTTTATAAAATACGGGGCTGCTTCAATGCCTTTTTTTAATAATTCCCCGCTTGCGTCCAAAAATATTTTCGTGCCTTTGTTTTGGTTAATAATATCCCTGTAGATAGATGTAGAAACGCATTCCTGCACATTCCCTGCTAAAATCAAAATTTCTGAATTTTTGCTATACCCCATAATTTTATTTTTCAAGTTCTCTAATTGGCCATCTGGGATAATAGGGCCTTTTTCATTAAAATCCGTACAAGAATTATTGCCAACATCTACTATCTTAATGTTAGTCCGTGTCACACCCTCTATCCACAAAAAATCGTTAGGGAAGCCGTAACCCTCTAACCGGCTAAGCAATTCTTTGCCCGCCTGCCCGGCCAAAAACCCAAGGGCTGTAGTCTCTTCGCCTAATTTTTTAACTACCTTTGAAACATTTATGCCTTTACCGCCTGCGCTTACATGAGAATCCATTACACGGTTGACGTTGTTTACCTGAAAATTATTCGTAATCAACGTCCGGTCTATTGCAGGGTTTATTGTTACTGTTGTTACCACTTATAAGCCTCCCTTCTTTTCAAGCCACAAGTTACCTAACTATACTTATCCCGCTTTCAGCATATGGTTTAAGTACTGCT
>JAITVM010000040.1 GCA_031285815.1 Clostridiales bacterium
GGATATTGGGTGCTATTTTGAGCGCTATGATATCACATCTATTCTGGAATTTGAAAAATTATCAAATTTGCAGGAAATAGATGTTGAGTACATTAATTTAATTAGGAATATCGCTTTTAGGGTTTATATTTACACAAACACAAAAGATATGATGACGAATTGGCTTGTTGCTGAAAATTTGGCTAAAAATTATGAATGGGTAGAGGCTATTACTATAGCCGCTAATTTTTATAAAAAGACTAAAATGAATAATAATTTTATTGACAATGTACGCTCTGAGACAGTGAAGAAGTATTATTACCCTTTTACTCAAAAATTTTGAGACTTTTATCATAATGCCCCGGATATTATAATAAGTTTATTGAAACATGATGTAAGCCTATTATTTTAGGAGGTATTTTTATGAAGGGTATCAAAGAAAGCCATTTATGTGTTTTAGCATACCTAGGTTTTTTTGTAACAGGGTTCATTTTATTGATTGTTGAAAAGGGTAGCTTGAGGGTAAGGTTCCACGCAATGCAATCATTTATTTATTTTTTAGGGTTGTTCCTCATTTCGGCGTTGTTTGGGCTTGTCCCGTTTTTCGGTGGTATAATTCAATTTTTAATTGGTATCTTGACAATGGTGTCATACTTATATTTGATTTATATAACCTACAAAGATGTTGATTTTAGGATACCTTATATTGGCGATGCAATAAATGATTATATCAATAAATAAACAAAATTTTAGCTGTAGCCTAATGCTACGGCTTTTTTCTTTTAAGGGGCCACTATGCGAGGGAAAATTATAGTTAATGGTATAGAAATATCTAAAAATAAAACAAGTATTTGTGTGCCGATTGTGCAGGCAGAAGCAGAAGGTATTTTAAATATGGCACAGCGTATAAATAAATATAAAGTTGATTTAATTGAATGGCGGGCAGATTATTTTGAATGTGCTGAAGAAGCCGGTAAGGTTAATGAAATTTTATGCAGTATAAGGAGGCTTACAGATAAGCCGCTGATCTTTACCTATAGGGGGGCAGCTGAAGGCGGCTTTATAGCAACAAGCGATAAATTGCGGGCGGAGGTTGCCCTTTCGGTAATTGAAAAAAATTTACCGCATATGGTTGATATAGAATTAAATAACGAAAAAAATATTCTATCAGAGCTTGTAAACGCAGCCCATAAAAATAATATTTATGTAGTCATGTCAAACCATGATTTTGAAAAAACCCCAAGCCCACAAGAAATTATTGAGCGGCTATTGCAAATGGAAAGCTTGGGTGCCGATATAGCTAAAATAGCAGTAATGCCAAGGGGCATAGATGACGTAATATTGCTTTTGGATGCACTTAACCAGGCAAATAAAATAGTGGGTATACCAATAACTGCTATATCTATGGGCAAGCTTGGCTTAGTCTCGCGGGTAGCCGCAAATGTTTTTGGTTCATGTATCACATTTGGGAATATTGGTGGCGAATCGGCACCCGGGCAGATCCGGGCTGATAAATTACGCAGCGTGATGGGGCTTTTTGAATAGGGCAAATTAAAATAAAACATGTGTATTAAATCATTACCCACTTGTTCCAAATTTTGTAACAAAACATAAATGCATGCATAAATTAGTGTATAGGAAGAAATTTCTTTACACTAATTTTTTTGGGGCGGTTAAAATGCATGATATAGATACTTTAGCAGACTTGGCGCAAGGCGGTGTCGCTACTGTGAGTGCTTTGATTTCGAGTGGGGGTATCCGTAGGCGCTTGCAAGATATCGGGTTAATCCCGGGCACAAAGGTTGAATGTATTCAAAAAAGCCCTTTAGGCGACCCCTCTGCTTATTTGATAAGGGGTGCAGTTATTGCGCTTAGGTCAGAGGATTCTTCGAACATTCTTATACTTCGTTGATTTAATTATGAAGAGGGGGAAAGTTTATGGGGGCTGCTTCCACTGGGTTTATTTTAGATAAGTTGGATTTCAATAAAGTGGTTGCGTTGGTTGGCAACCCGAACGTTGGAAAGAGTACGATATTTAATGGGTTAACCGGTTTGAACCAGCATACTGGGAATTGGCCCGGAAAAACAGTTACTAACGCGCAAGGCTCTTGCCAGTATAAAGGCCAGAATTATATATTGGTTGATTTGCCAGGCTCATATTCTTTAATGGCACATTCTGCAGAAGAAGAAGTAACGCGGGATTTTATATGTTTTAAAAAGCCAGATGCAGTGGTTGTTGTTTGTGATGCAACATGTTTGGAGCGTAATTTAAACTTAGTGCTTCAAATTATGGAAATAACGGATAATATTATAGTCTGTGTTAATTTAATAGATGAGGCTGAAAAGAAAGGCATATCAATTGATGCCGCCTCACTTTCTAATATGCTTAATGTACCTGTCGTTGTTTCGTCAGCTAGGGGCAAAATAGGGCTTGATATATTAAAGGAAGAAATATTTGAGCTTAAATACAACCGGGCATTGCATAAAACAATATACCCAAAATATATCGAAGATGCCATTGAAAGCATAATTCCATTTATAGATAACATAGAAGGGGTTAGCCAAAGGTGGCTGGCATTAAAATTATTGGAGGGCGACAAAGCTTTTATCAGGTTAATTGCGGAACAATTTAATATAGATTTAGAAAAAAACATGGGGCTGGCAAATGAACTTAAAGGGGTAAAAAATTCCTGGGATGAAGCTGGCATAACAAATGAAATGGTGAACGACGATATAGTTTCTTCTATAGTTAAAACGGCTGAGGGCATTGGGCATAAGGCTATAACCTATCAGAATAAAGCTTATGCTGATAAAGACAGGAAAATTGACAAGGTCCTTACGGATAAATGGTTAGGCTTCCCTGTAATGCTTATCATGATGCTAATTATATTTTGGATTACCATAAGTGGGGCCAATTACCCATCGCAGCTTTTGAGCAATTTATTTTCTTATTTAGAAAAACATCTACTGAACCTCTTTTCTTTTGCACAAGCCCCTAGGTTTATTTCAGAAATGCTTATATTTGGGCTATATAGGACGGTTGCTTGGGTTGTTTCTGTTATGTTGCCGCCTATGGCGATTTTTTTTCCTCTTTTTACTATATTAGAAGATTCAGGTTACTTGCCGAGGGTAGCCTTTAATTTAGATAGGGTTTATAAAAAATGTTCTGCTTGTGGAAAGCAAGCGCTCACTATGTGCATGGGTTTTGGGTGCAACGCGGTTGGTGTTACAGGCTGCCGGATTATTGATTCGCCCAGGGAGCGGCTGATAGCAATAATAACTAATAATTTTGTCCCATGTAATGGCAGGTTCCCGGCACTAATAGCAATTATCTCTATGTTTTTCGTTGGGCAGGCAAGCGCCTTTTTTGGGGGCATGTTATCAGCAATTATTTTAACATCAATAATTTTTTTAGGGGTAATTATGACTTTTATTGTGTCTAAGCTTTTATCAATAACCCTTTTAAAAGGTGTACCATCGTCATTTACTTTAGAGCTGCCTCCATATAGGAAGCCCCAATTTATAAAAGTAATTGTACGCTCGATATTAGATAGGGCATTGTTTGTTTTAGGGCGCTCCATTGCGGTGGCGGCACCGGCCGGCATTATTATTTGGCTAATGGCCAATACCTCATTAAATGGTGTAACTATTTTAAACCATTGCTCTAATTTTTTAGACCCATTTGCTAGGCTATTTGGAATGGATGGTGTAATTTTACTTGCGTTTATACTCGGGAGCCCTGCCAACGAAATCGTTACCCCAATAATAATTATGGCTTACATGGCTCAAGGGAGTTTAGCACAGTTAGGCAGCTTATCTGAGATTAAAGCGCTCCTTGTTGATAATGGGTGGACTTGGGCCACTGCAATTAATGTTATGATTTTCTCGCTTATGCACTGGCCATGTTCAACGGCCTGTATTACAATTAAAAAAGAAACCGGGAGTTTTGGATGGATGGCGGTTTCTATTATTATCCCAACGTTTATCGGGCTTTTTATCTGTTTTGCATTCACATCGGTTTTAGGTATAGTTAGTTAAGAATAAATTTAGGTTTGCATAATTATGTTTTATATCGGGGTGGTCTTGTATGAGGTATTCTATAATTGGTGGGGATTTAAGGAATATCCATGTTTATCATATACTGAAGGAAGAAGGGCATGATGTCCGGTTAGGTGGGTTTAGCAATTATAATGTGCCTAATATATCTGATATGGGGCAGCTGGTTAAAGGTTCGGAAATAGTAATCGGGCCAACCCCATGTTTAGGTGTGGATAGGGGGCTTAATTGCCCATTGAACAAAGATATAATTTCTTTTGAAGAATTAATAAATGAGATGGATAGTAGCCAAATATTTGTAGCGGGCAGGGTCCCAAAAGATAAATATATATATGCCGGGGGCAGAAATATTAGGGCGTTCGATATACTGGAACGTGATGAAATGTCAATTTTAAACGCAATCCCAACAGCGGAAGGGGCACTATCAATAGCTATAGAAAAAAGCGAGGTTACTATATTCGATTCTAACGTGTTAGTTATGGGGTTTGGCCGTGTTGGGAAGATATTGTGCCGGATGCTTTATGGGGTTGGGGCTAAAGTTTTTGTGTTAACAAGGTCACCTGCCGACCAAGCTTTTGCAAAGGCATATGGTTACACAGCTCTGGATTTTAATGATTTTAATAAAGATCTATATAAAATGGATATTATTATAAATACTATCCCTTTTATAGTCCTTGATGATAAAAATTTAATATATATAAAGAAAGATTGTATATTGATTGAGCTTGCTTCCAAACCATTTGGCATTGATGCACAATTTTGCAGGGAAAATAATTTGAGTATAACTTTTGCGCCGTCTTTGCCAGGAAAGGTCGCCCCGGTATCTGCTGCAAAATATATAGTACAGACAATAAAAAATATTATCAGTGAAATAGCTTGAGTGGTTTGGGGCCACTTTAGGTATAACAATTATGCTTAAAAAAGCTGGCGCTTTAAAGTTAGGTTGCTATGAATGGTTAGGGGGAAGCGGAATGCAGCTAAACAATTTAAATATAGGGTTTGCGATAACAGGCTCGTTTTGTACGATAGCGGATGTTTTAAAAGAATTGGAGGCACTTGTTTTAGAAGGGGCAAATGTAATCCCTATTATATCAGAAAATGTAGGGGGCTTTGATACTAGGTTTACGAAAGCGGAAGAGCTAAAAAAAACCCTGAGGGGGCTTACCGGCAATGAGATTATTGAGAATATACAGGGTTCGGAGCAGTTAGGGCCAAGCGGGATATGCGATGTTTTAGTAATTGCACCTTGTACGGGCAACACACTGGCAAAAATATCGAATTCCATTACAGATACTTCGGTTACTATGGCGGCTAAGGCACAATTGCGGAATGAAAAGCCGCTTATTATAGCTGTGTCAACGAATGATGGGCTTGGTGCAAATGCCAAGAATATTGGGGTATTATTAAACAGAAAGAATGTTTATATGGTCCCGTTTTACCAGGATGACCCTGTTAAGAAGGCAAGGTCTTTGCTGAGCAAGTTCGGGATGATAAAAGAAACGATAATTAAGGCATTGGATGGGGAGCAAATACAGCCTATAATCCAATCTAAATGATAAGGGGGATTTGTTCGGCATAGGTGTTTTAACTGTACCGTGCCAAAAACTCATGGGCCAGGTTATTTAAAACTATTCTGAAGCCTTTGGCAAAACTACCGGCCCCATGCTATATAAAGTGTGGGCCGGGATAAATTCTAATGTTCGGTGGATAAATAATCAATAATTTCTCTAAAACCCTGTTTTTCAATGGAGCTTGTATGAAAAATTTTAGAGCACCCCGCAAATTCTAAAATTTGTTCGGCACGTTTAGAGTCTTTTTCGAGCAAATCTATTTTGGTAATTATACCAATTACCTCTGCTGAAAACATTGTTGCTAAAAGGGGCTGAAACATGGTGTCGGGGTCATTAGCAGCTTGGAGAAGGGCAACAACTTCGACGCCGTCAGATTGTGTTGGCGTATAATTAATAAAAAAATCCTTGTCAAAATAATCGTTTGGGGTAACAATAAGTTTTTCATCAAGCAATAAATTTTGAGTTTGTTTATATGCAAGCTCTTCGCTTTTTATCGTTTGCGCGAAGGAAGCTTTGCCGGAAGCGCGTGTTCCAATTAGCATCATTTTTTTCATAATACAGGACCTCATTATTGTGGCTTTGAAAATATTACCACATTGATTATACCAATATATCCCCTTATTTGTCTACATAGTTATCGATAGACATCATGAGTTCATTATTTACTATTTTAATATTTTCGATAATTAAATTAATGCTTTCACTCGGCTTATAAAATACATTGCCCGTGCCGTCACAGTAGCCCTTTGGCGTATAATTATTTTGCCCTAATTTGCTACTGGGATGGGGTTTACTATCACTAAAAACATTTAATAAGAGTGAAAAAAACATATCTTTGGTTTCAGATAAAGTATCTTGCACTAATAATAATGATTTCTTTAATTCAATTTTTTCCCCTTCAGCAATCCTATTCAATTCGTGTCCTCCCCCAAGAAAAGATAAAAATATGTAGAATATAATATTTTTAAATACAAACAATATAATTAGCATATTTAGCAAAAACAAGAGGGTATAGAATACTTGCACAAAAAACAACATTAAGATCTGTTTTCAAGGCTAATTAATTAATTTGTACGAAAATTTTTCGTATTTAGAGTCTAACAGATAATTTAACAGATTTCAATAATTATATGGATACTTTTGGATACTAATTATTGACAGAATTTTTCGATATAAAGATTTTTTTTAATTTAATATTCTGTTAAATAAACTATTTATCACGCTATTATTTATTTTTTTAAGAAGTTATTTGGCGAATGGAATCATAGATTAATGATTTGGAGGCTATTATGGGAAAAAATACAATCTCAAATAAAGAAGAGTATGAAAAGGATGAAAATAAAGGCGATTTAGGGGAGCAGGGCAATATAAAAGACATAAGCTTAATATCAAAAACTGTTGAGAACCCACGTGGGAATATACAGTTCCTGCCTATTATTGGGCAAGTAGAGGGGCATATTGAATTGTCCCCGCAAACTAAAACTACTAAATATGAACATGTAATCCCACTTTTGATCGGCGTTTCCCAAATGGAAGAGATAGACGGGCTAATGGTGATACTAAATACTGTTGGTGGCGATGTTGAAGCGGGGCTTGCAATAGCTGAATTAATATCTAATTTAGGCAAGCCGACTGTTAGCTTAGTAATTGGGGGTGGGCATTCTATTGGGGTGCCCCTTGCTGTTTCGGCAGACTACTCTTTTATTGCCCCTTCAGCAACAATGACAATACACCCGGTACGCCTAAGCGGGACTGTCATAGGCGCACCTCAAACTTTTGATTACTTAACGAAAATACAAGACAGGGTTATTGATTTTATAGTCTCAAATACTGAAATAACAAAAGCGGAGCTAAGCTCACTGATGCTGGATTCAACCAAGCTTGCATTAGATATTGGGACAATTTTGGTGGGTGGGGAAGCGGTAGAAGCAAAAATAATTAATGAAGTAGGGGGGCTTAAAACCGCAGTCGAAAAACTTTATAACTTAATTGAGGAAAATAAAAAAAATAAGCCCGGGGAATAAATATACCCTGCGGGCCAAAAAGGGGCTTTTGCCCTAATTATTAATTTTAGCCATTTTTAGCGGGATACATATCCCTGCGGTAATGACTCCGGCGGCAATAGCTTCAGGGATGCCATTTGCAGCAATAATGCCTAAAATTACATTGTATAAAGCTCCTGTAGCTACGCCGCTTGTAGCTGCATAGGCTTCCTTAAATAAAAAGAATATAAAATGCATAACAAAGAGTGTGTTCGTAAGCGAGCCGACTATGCCGGAAACAGTTAGGCTTAATACATCTAATTTATTGCCGGTTATTTTTTTTAGAAAAGTATATGTGAAATACGGGGTTATACCGACAAGGGCCCTTGGTATAAAGCAAACTATAAGGGCCAGGGGGCTCCCTTGCCCCGT
>JAITVM010000183.1 GCA_031285815.1 Clostridiales bacterium
GCAGTATCATTTGTTCGGATAGTTTATACTCATTTAGCCAGGAGTTTATGTATTTAATCTCGCCGTCATTGGCAAAGCGCCCGTAGACCCCAAATGTATTTAATACCTTTGTATAAAACGAGGAGGATTCGGTAAGGGTCTCAGCCTCTTCAACGGTTTTTATTTTATTGTCAGCCCAAGATATAGCTACTGCCTCCATATATTGCACACTCATTTTTTTTCTGTCGACTACACAATATTCAATAAGCTTCTCAACTAATGGCACAGGCATCCTAAGCCAATCTACAAAACTATAGATTGCATGGACCTCTTGCGGTTTTAAAGGCCGGCAAATTTTATTCTGGGCAAAGTTTAGCAATGAACGTAGTTCTTTTGATTTTTCGGTACTAAATTTAATTTCTTCATTTGAATAATTTGGTTTGCTGCTTATTGCAGCGATAGCACTAGGCGCTTCTAAAACCTTCAGGCTAACTGGCGCTGTTACTTCTTGGCTACCCTCGTCACGTTTATCTTCGGCAGCTAGCCCAATAGGCTTAAATGGTTTTAAGTCTAAAAATTTAATATCAATATGCCCGTCCTTGTTTGAATAATTAATAACTTGTTTTTGGTGCCAGAATAAAAATGCATTTATAATATCTGATTCGAGAAGGTTAAAATTCTCGCCCATTTTTTTCGTATCTAATTTAAAATACTCGTTTGAGCCATTCCTTAGCAAATAAAGATAAATAAGCGAATAGGCATGAGGTGCATTAGGCATATATTGGTCTATAAATATATTTGGCACAGAAGTGCACTTAATGACCGGACCGAGCTCTAAATTGATTGAACTCATAAAACTACCCCCAAAGTGATCGATATATTTAATAGTATAACAAAAGAAATAATAAAATTACACCCAAAAAATTTTCAAAGTTATCCCCAATCTGTTGATAACCCTGTTGATAAGTTTAAAATTACGTTTTTGTTAACTATATATAAAATATCGGAAAATAAATAAATATCAATATAATAAAATTGATAAATATAAAAAAATTCGACAACATTGAAAATAAAAAAAGCCCATAAATCTATTATAGAGTGGGCTTGGTTTTTTCATAAAAATTAAACATTGCCCTGTGCATAAATAGTTTTAGGGCTAATTTAAAAACCTGTTGATAATGTTGATAAGTCTTCTAACAATAATTTATCCCCTACTTTATAGACATCCCCGGCCCCCATAGTTATCAACAGGTCATTAGGGGAACAAATATTACACAAAAATTTGGCGCAGGAATCAAAATTATCTATATAAATTGCATGAAGGCCCCTGTTTTCTAAGGCTTTCACGAGGTCCTTTGAATGGATTTCTTTTGAGTCAACTTCCCGGGCTGCATATATGTCTGTTACGATAATTGTGTCTACGCCATCAAATGCAGTTACGAAATCATCGAACAATAATTTTGTCCTCGTATAAGTATGTGGTTGAAAAACGACAAATAGTTTATTATATTTAATATTTTTAATGCCATTTATTGTGGATTTAATTTCAGTTGGGTGGTGCGCATAATCATCAATAATAGCCGCCCCATTAAAATGGCCTTTTAGTTGGAAGCGCCTGTTTGTGCCGGCAAAGTTTTTAATACCAATTAAAGCTGTGGCTGTAGGTACCCCCAAATATTCTGAAGAAGCAAAAACTGCCAAAGCGTTTAACACATTATGAAAACCTGGGACAGATAATTCTACATGGCACAAGTAACGGCCATTATTTAAAATATCAAAGGAGCTGTAGCCAAAATCGTTATACTCAAGGTTATCATAAGAATAGTCCGCCCCTTCATTTCCAAACGTAATTATTTTAGCGGTGGCACCTTGTAATATTTTATTTAAATTCTTTATATTATTACTTATTACGATAGCACCATTTTTATTCACAAGTTTAACAAATTTATTAAAAGAATCTTCTATTTGGTTCAAATCTTTAAAATAATCTAAATGGTCTTCTTCTATATTAAGTATAATGCCAATATACGGATAAAATTTCAGGAAGCTATCAAAATATTCACAAGACTCGTTAACAAAAAAATCGTTTGACCCTACGCGGAAATTACCGTTAATCGATTTAAAAAAACCGCCAACTGAAATAGTTGGGTCATAACCGCCGTCCAATAAGACTTGGGACATCATTGAAGTAGTTGTAGTTTTGCCGTGTATGCCTGAAACACAAATAGGGTAACGGTAGCCCTTCATTATTTCGCCTAAAATAAAAGCCCTGTCAACAATCTGTATATTTTTTGACCGGCCGGCAGCTAACTCCGGATTATCATTTTTTACTGCCACTGTATAAACAATTAAATCAATACTGTTAGTTATATTATTTTCATTGTGGCCTTCAAAAACAGTTACCCCAATAGATTTTAAATGTTCAGTTATACTTCCGGGCGAACGGTCTGACCCTTGGATTATAAAGCCCCTGGTATGTAAAATTTCTGCTATGCCGCTCATACTGACTCCGCCTATGCCAACAAAATGGATCCTTTTAATATTTTCAAAAAAGTCTGTGCCCAAGCTAAAAACCTCGATTCTAAATATGATAAAAAATCTGCATTCCTTTATTATATACCATTGTTGTGGTTTTAACCAGTTATATATATTCGAAATTATGATAAAGTGATATTGTATTAGTAAAATATAAATGATATTATTAGATCATAACTTTTGACATAGTATGGATAAGTGCATATTGTATTTTTATGTTAGGCTTATTTATTGGGGAGGTGGCTATTTCCCCTATAAAGCCTTAGGGGCTAGTAAAATTATGTACAACATGTTTTTTGCCATATGCTAAATAAAATATATTAACAAAACAGTATCATATTGTTAATAGTATATACATATCCATGTGGCGGCCTGCATAAGGCCCTGTGGAATATTTAATCAAGTGCGCCTTTCAGAAATATAATTCATTAAAAACCATCCACATGAAACTAACAGAAGCAAAGAAAAATTTATTAAAGGTGGTTGTATTAGCATGGCCCATGTATAAAGCGTAGGTTTGCCTTTAGAATTTTATGCCTATCATGGCCGGGGTTTAAAGTATAACTACTTTCTATATATTCAAATTAATAGGTTTGTGTGTCTGTTGGCATGAAAACCAAAATTTTTGATTAGTAAGGCAAGTATATTTTTTGAGTTATATTGCTTACTAAGTCAATTATGGCAATTTAAAAAAAGTACTGGAAATACCTGGTGTATTTTTTAAATTGCTTATGTAAAGCACTTATGGCAATTTAAAAAAAGTACTGGAAATGCCAGATGTATTTTTTAAATTGCTTATGTAAAGCACTTATGGCAATTTAAAAAAGTACTGGAAATGCCTGATGTATTTTTTAAATTGCTTATGTAAAGCCAAATAATTAAATTACAGGAGGTTTTAATAATATGCAGAAAAAAATCCTTGCAATGCTCCTGGCCGGTGGGCAGGGTTCTAGGCTTGGGATATTAACAAGCAACATTGCCAAGCCGGCTGTCGCTTTTGGGGGAAAATATAAAATCATTGATTTTGCAATGAGTAACTGTATTAATTCGGGAATAGATACAGTTGGCGTATTGACCCAATATCAGCCTCTTTCTTTAAATAGGCATATCGGTATAGGCATACCTTGGGACCTTGACAAAAAAAATGGCGGCGTTACGGTTTTGGCACCGCATGTCAAGGGCGGCGAATCAGGTGAATGGTATTCGGGGACTGCGAACGCTATTTACCAAAACATAGACTATATAAATTCATATAACCCTGAATATGTCCTTATATTATCTGGTGACCATATTTATAAAATGGATTATTCTATAATGCTTGACGACCACATAAAAAAAGGCAGCCACGCAACAATAGCCGTTTTAGAAGTGACTATTGAAGAAGCTTCCCGGTTTGGTATTATGAACACGAACCCTGACGGGTCAATATATGAGTTTGAAGAAAAACCAAAAGAGCCGAAATCTAATTTGGCATCAATGGGCATCTATATTTTTAATTGGAGTAATTTAAAAGAGGCACTTATTAGGGATAGCAAAATACATTTAGATTCTGATTTTGGGAAACATATTATTCCTGCAATGCTTGAAGAAGGCCTTAAATTAAATGCATTTAAATTTGATAGCTATTGGAAAGATGTTGGGACTATTGAGTCATATTGGGCTGCCAATATGGAATTGATTAAGACATTGCCCGATTTTAATTTATATGAAGATTTTTGGCAAATATATACTAACTCGGAGCACCAGCCACCAGTGTATACCTCCCACACTTCAGACATTAAGACAAGCCTTTTGTCGGAAGGCTGCGAAGTGTACGGAAAGGTTTATAATTCTGTTTTAGGGCCCGATGTTTTTGTTGACGAAGGCGCTTTTGTTAAGGATTCTATTATTATGCAAGGGTGTGTTATAGGCAAAGGGACACATATTAACCGTGCCATTGTTGATGAGTATGCTAAAATTGGTGGGAATACTGTTATTGGGCAAGGCGAAAACCTTCCAAATGAAGATTACCCAAGCTATTATGATACAGGTATAACAGTAATTGGCGCAATCAGTGTTGTGCCGGATGATGTTGTTATTGGTAAGAACTGTGTTATCCTTGGCACAACAAGCATAGGAAATTACCCTAATGGTATTTTACAAAGCGGAAAGTCTATAATGATTCAGGAGGCGGTTTTATGAGGGCTATAGGTATTATTCTAGCCGGCGGCAATAATGATAGGTTGGGCCAGCTTACATCATCGCGGGCGACTTCTGCGATGCCAATTGCAAGCTGTTACAGGACAATTGATTTCCCCCTTAGTAATATGACAAATTCAGGGGTTACTAAAGTTGCTGTTATTACCCAGTTTAATTCGCGGTCCCTCCATGACCATTTGACTTCTTCGAAATGGTGGGATTTTGGCAGGAAACAAGGCGGACTTTTCGTTTTCACCCCATTTTTAAGTAATGACAACAGCTTTTGGTTCAGGGGCACAGCCGATTCAATTTATCAAAATATTTCATTCTTAAAACGCTCTAAGGAACCCTACGTTATAATCGCATCTGGTGATTGTGTTTATAAGATGGATTATAATAAATTGCTTGACCACCATATAGCAAAAGAAGCAGATATTACGATTGCATGTAAAACCTTGACTGGCGAAGATGTCCGGCAGTACGGCGTAATGGACTTAAACTCTGAAGGCCGCGTTATCGACTTTGAGGAAAAACCAGTGGAGCCAACATCTTCAACAATAAGCCTTGGCATATATGTTATAAGCCGGACATTGTTAATAAAAATGTTAGAAGCGATTTCCGCAGAAGGCCGTTATGACTTTGTTAAGGATATTATAATTAGGTACCGAAAGAAAATAAAAATTCATGCATGGGAGTACAATGGCTATTGGAAAAGCATAAATAGTACAAAATCTTATTTTGATACGAATATGGATTTCCTTAAAGCTGATGTGCGGTACAAATTCATCAAAGAGTATCCATATATTGCTACAAAACCAAAAGACCAATCGCCTGTAAAATATAATCATACAGCCGTAACGGTGGACTCCTTGGTTGGGTCAGGCAGTATTCTAAATGGCTACGTAGAACATTCTGTTTTATTTCGCCGTGTAGTAACAGGCGAGAATTCCCGGATAACGAATTGTATACTATTAGAGGGTGTTTTTATCGGAAAAAATTGTGTCATAGAAAACGCAATTTTTGATAAAGAGGTTATACTTCCGGACAATAAGACTATTATAGGCGAACCTGGTAAGCCCATAATGATTACCAAAAATGATGCACTATAAATATATTGTCGGGATTTAACGCTTATGTTGAAATTTTATTAACTCTTTAGTATAATGTAAATAATTCCGTTTCTTTTTTTAAGCATCGGAATGTCTGTATTTTGTACTTCATGATACATTCAGAGAGGGGAATTCGAATGGAGATCACTGACGTTCGCGTTAGGAAAGTGAACAAGGATGGGAAAATGAAAGCGGTTGTTTCGGTTACTTTTGACAACGAGTTTGTAATTCATGATATTAAAGTAATTGAGGGGGATTCTGGGCTTTTTATAGCAATGCCAAGCCGCAAAACCTTAGACGGTGAGTTTAGGGACATCGCACATCCAATTAATTCTGAAACACGGGAGAAAATCCAAACCGCTGTTTTAGAGAAATACCAGTCAGCTTTAGTGTCCGATGACGGGGAGGTTGTCCAGAGCTTTGATATGGTGGTAGAATCTTAATATTGTTCACTAGTTTTGGAAAGGCCCACATTTTGTGGGCTTTTTTTACCCTTGAACATTAAAAAAAAGCCCAAGGCAAAACCAAAGGCTAGGGCAAACCTAGGCGTTTTGGCTATGCCGGAAATGCGTTTAAGCATCCGTATTTCCGGGCTTGCAAAGCGCCAAGCTTGCTATAATAGCAATCCTATACTATAGGGTTAAACAGCTGGTCAAATTTAGTAAGCAAAACGAAATTCCCTTTAACTTTAAGCTGGCCTGTCATAAAAGATTTTTGGGCAGTCCTTTTTCCGGACAATATTTCTTCCCAAACAGTGCTTTTAGAGTATATGACTATATCTGGGGAGTTTGAATGGCCTTCGAAATATTCGCAACCGGCATTGTCTATCCTTAAATAGCATTCATATTCTGTGCCGCTATCTTTTTCGCTTATTATTAATTGCAGCATAAAAGGGTTTTCTAAAGATAGCCCGCCCTTATAATAATGCGGCAGGTTTTTTGTTTTTTGTTGATAATTTTTAAGGCGGACTAAGACATTGCCACTGGGGCTTAGGTCATCTAAATAAAATTTATCCACATTAACAAGTTTTTTTTCAGTAGCGCTGCTGCTGCCAAGTTTTGATTCGTAGAATTTAGCAATTTCAAAAACTGCTTCATCGTCAGATTGGCTGTCGTATTTCTGCAGCAATTCATTTATGCTCACCCTATTGCCGGTATTAAACTTTTCAATATTAGCTATACGGTCAAAAATCTGTAAATTCGAGCTTATATTTGAATAGGAGGCTTCCCTGGGTATAAAAAATTTCCTGTTTTGCCGTACTAAACGATAAAAATCTTCAATTTGTTTTTCAAAAATATCTTTAAGCTCATTATTTTTATCCAAGTCATTTATTGCTGATTTGTTAAGCCCGATTTTAACGCTATCAAAACCTTCAAAATAATTTATGTAGCGGGACATAAAATCGAGGGTGTTTTTTTCGCCGCCTGATTCAGAAACAGCTAATACAAGGCAATTTTTATTTTGAAATATATTTTTTTCATAATAGTTTTCTAGGTAGGATAAAAAATTATATAACTTCGCACATGGGCCAAATAGGTTGGATGTAGTGGCCACCATAATCCCGTTACAGCCATCTGCCTTTTCCATGATATCTAAAAAACCCGCGCATAATTGCCCGTTATATAGCGGCAGGGTTAAGTCAATTTCTAAAACATCAATGCCCAGTTCAGAAAATATTTCATAAATAGCGGTGGCAGATTTGCTTAGCCCGTGCTCATTGTTTGAAGCCAATAACGATATTATCTTCATGTTAATTCCCCTTTGGTTTCTTTTGTAATTTATAAAAACTCTGGTAATGTATACCCTTCCTGCCATTCGGCAAAAAATTCGCCCAACGGCTTATCATAAGCTTCTGAAGCAAGCATAATTAGTGAGCCCCTGTCTATTATATTGAAACTGTAATTTATGAACATACTTTTAAGAAATTCATAAAACCTATAATTGCCCATATTTTTTTGTAGGGCATAGAACATTAATTTTGACCGGGTAACTTGGATTTTAGTATATTCGTAATTGTCTTTATATGCTGATAAATCCAAGAGCATGCTGCTATCCTCTATGCTTTCTAAAAACTTTTCCAGTTCTAAATATTCCCTTTCAAGTGAGTTGTGGATGTTTTCGGTTGTTATGTTATCTGCTATTAAAGCAGAAAGCCCCTCTGAAATCCAAGGCGATTTAATCTGGTCACTGCCAATAATGGCCGAGAACCATTGTTTTGCCACAAGGGACGCAATTGTATTTTCAGAAACCGAACCCATACTGCCCGAATCTAAGAATATATTTTGCGCGGCGGAAAACCCGCCTTGTTTATAATAGTCAATTTCTATAAAATCTATTGATGTATACGGGTAGCGCCCAATATTTGCATTACAGAAATCCAGTGCGCTTTTGGCGGCATTTTGGATATCTTCAATTCTTTCTTTGGCTGTGTCAGAATAGAAATAGAAATTAATATCCAAGTCTTTGCTATAGTTAAATTTTGCCTGTTGTACTTGGCTGTCTTTAAAAACCGCAAACGAAAAATTTCTGGTATTATTATTTTTATAAGTAACGGTTTTTTTATTCCCCCCACCCCCCGGTGACGATGTAGACACTGGGTTGCTGCAAACAATGGTGTACCCCTCCGGGATAGTAAATAAAACTGTATAGTTGGAACAATTAGTAAAATGTGGGTCGCCAACTAAATAAGATATATCTGTATTCCAGCCCCTATCATTTAAAATTGCCAGCTGGGGCAGCATATTGCTCACCCAAATAATATTATCATTAGCCCCAAAATAATATTTTATACTTGGGATTATGCCTTCAAAATTAAAAGCAATCTCAACTTTTTGTGCAGGCAATAATTCCTCATCTAAAATAAGCTCTAGGGATGTATGGTTTAAATTATATTTAACAGGGCCGCCATCAATTTTGGGGTTTATTATATCTAAATAACCATTGCTCCTAATGCCTTCATAATAGAGGTGGCTTAATATATTGCTATCAGCTAAAGTGCTGCTGTTAAGCGCATTAACGGGTAAGTTGAAATATACCCGGTCAATAGGCCCATCGCTGGTATTTACGAAATTAACAGATTGGTAGCCTGTAAAGCTTCTCGACTCTATATCAGTAATTTCAAATGATATATTATAATCATAATATATGGGCGCAGCTGTTTGCGTAGATTCTACTGTTGGCGCTACTGTTGGGGTTTCTTCTATTTTAGGGTTAGCCCCAGCCACGTTGCACCCTGCAAAAATTATAATGGCTAAAAGAAATACTGGTGATTTTATTATTACCCCCCCTTGCCGCCTAGTACTGGCCCAGTAGCAATAATAGCGGGTGAGCCGGCCCTAAGTACTGCATAAAATTTTATGAGCGAAAAGGGCTCCTTAAGATAAGCGAACAATTTATTAAAGCTAAATTTTGACTGTGACATATAGGTACTGTACTGGTCAAAAAACTCATTGCAAATTAAAGCAGACCTGAACATATGGAAGTCGTCCGTGACTATTATGACTGATTTAATCCCGCCGCTTTGCGCAATAGTTTTTGAGTATTTAAAGTTTTCGTATGTGTCCCCGGCCCCTTTTTCTAAATAAATATCTTCTTTAGGCACACCATTTGAAATTAGGTAATTGGCCATAGGTTCGGCAACAGGTATATTATCTTTAGGGCCTTGGCCGCCAGAAACAATAATTTTATTGGCATACCCATTTTCGTAGAGGTAAAGTGCGGTCTGTAAGCGTTTTGCCAAAAAGCCGCTAGGGTTGTTTTTTTCGTCTATTGAGTGGCCTAAAACAATAATGGCATCACTTATTTTGGGGAGGGGTTTACTATTAAATGTAACAACGCGGTATAATAAAACTGAATAAAAAATAATACATAAAGACAGGAGCAGTATTATGGTGTTTTTTAACCGCAAATTTCTAGCCCCCCAGACATTCATTGGTTTCTCTAATTATAGCATAATACAAAAAAAAATAACAATATTTTTAAGATATATATGATATACTCTACATAAATTGATTTTTACATACAAAAACCTAAACAGGTTATGTTTGCCTATATGTAACAGTTGCAAAAAATAATGAAAGCGGTGTGATAATGAAAAAAATATTAATGACAGGCGGCGGGACAGCCGGCCATGTAACGCCTAATATTGCGCTTATGGATAAGCTTAAAGGTGATTTTATTATAGAGTATGCTGGGAGTAAAGAAGGCATAGAAAAGAAATTGATCGAAAACATACATATACCATACCATAAAATATCATCGGGTAAGCTCCGCAGGTACTTCGACCTAAAAAATTTTACTGACTTATTTAGGATAGCCAAAGGGCTAGGGGATGCAAATTCCGTTATACAAAAATTTAAGCCGGATGTTATTTTTTCTAAAGGCGGTTTTGTAACCGTACCTATTGTTATGGCTGGTGCTTTTAACAAAGTTCCGGTCATCATCCATGAATCAGATATAACATGCGGGCTCGCAAATAAATTGTCGATGCCGTTTGCTAAATATGTTTGCTGTTCATTTCCTGAGACTTTAACTGCTTTGCCCAAAAACAAAGCGCATCTAACGGGTACACCGATCCGGCCCGGGCTATTTTTAGGTGATGCTGAAAGGGGCAAGAAGTTTTTAGGGTTTAGTGGCAATAAACCGGTTTTGTTGATTATGGGCGGAAGCTTGGGGTCTGTTAAAATTAATAATATAGTAGGCCAGGCATTAAGCACTTTATTGGGGGGCTATGATATTATACATTTATGTGGGAAGGGCAACCTGAGCCAACAAAACTATAGAAATTATGTACAGTTTGAATATGTATCAAAAAACCTGGAGGACCTGTTTGCGGCGTCAGATATTATAGTGTCTAGGGCTGGGGCAAACAGTATTTCTGAATTCCTTGCATTAAAAAAACCAAGCCTATTAATACCGTTATCTAAAAAGGCCAGTAGGGGCGACCAGATCCTTAACGCGGAATCTTTTCAAAAACAAGGCTTTAGCATGCTTTTGTATGAAGAGTCTTTGACTTCAGATAGCTTAATTAAAAATATAAATGAACTTTATAACGGCAGGCACACATATATAAAAAATATGTCTGGGTCAAATTTATCTAATGGTGTCGATGAAGTATGTAAGGTTATTTATAAAACTGTCGGCAAATAACGTAATGGGTTTGTCGATTAAAAGAGTTGGGTTTGTAACTATTTTGATGCGGAATGTTGATAAAATTTACGTACCCGGATGCCATACCAAATGGCCTTTGTTTATAGCACACCGGGTTAACGGTTTAATAACCGGCGCTCTAATAATGAAGTTTATTAGGCTATAGCCATAATTATATTTTATGCCATAGCATTGATATTAAACCGTTTTTGCTTTAATCATATAAAACCTCATCAAATAAAACGCCTGCAAATATTTGCAGGCGTTTTATTTTAACCACCGCAAAAAAACCAAAAGGTTTACTTGGGGGGGAATTAAATTGCCGGCAAAATTTAATTGCTTTTTTAGTTTTCTGCCTGCTGTTTTTAATTAAATTGAATAATTTTGGTTATTGTCTTGTTATATGATGATGATATTGTTTTAACATATCATCCATGACACTAGAATTATTTATACTAATTCTGTATTTAGTAAAATTTTATCAGTATTTAGACTAAATACCGGCTAAATATATTTTACTTTGTTTTTAGGGTTAGTATAGCAAGCCCCATCTGGCTTGGTGTTTTGCAAGCTGAAAATGCGGGCGCACCATCGCGTTTTTGGTGCCGCCAAAAAAATGCCTATGCCAAACAGGCTTGCTTTATATACTCACTTTCGGATGTTTTAAAATAGGGGGTGAGGAAAGTTAAATTAAAAATACTTTTTCTATCACATATATTTTTATTTATTATGTCTTCTAAAATCTTCGCTTCAAATACTGCGCTTTATAAAATTAAGTTCAATGTCACTGACAATTATGGTACAAACCTAAGCGGTATAAAATTTCAAGTTTTTAATAGTGAATCTGAGGCAAGGGCTTCTGTAAGCGAAATCAAAAAGGGTACATTTAAAGAAAAAGCACAAGATATTTTGGTTTCGGATAATGGGGTAGTAACCTCTGGGTATATGCCGTATGGGCGGCAAATGTATTTTATACAGGTTAATGTTTTAAATGCCTATGAACCCAATTATAACGTATATAACTTCAATATATATTCCGGGGATAAGTATTTGACACAACAGGTAATGGAAAATGGAAGGGCAGTACAGGTAAAAAATGTACTAAAGAGGCCAATCGAACTTACTAACAAGTATAAAATTAAGTTAACTCAAGTAGATGCTTCTGGGGTTAAAATTGCTGGCGCAGTTTATAACATTTATAATAATATTGATGATGCGCGCATTGCAAAAAACCAGTTCCTGGCTGGTGGAAAAGTTACACATGCTGATGGCCTTATTGAGGCTATGCCGCCTACAAATGGGCTTGGCATTACTATGTCTGCATATTATTATAGCCCTGGCATTTATTATATTGTACAGACAAATGCTGTTAATAATATATATATGCCAAACCCGGTTGGCACAATAGAAATATACAGGGCCGAGATAGGCGGTTCTGTAGAGAGGGTATATACGGACACAGTTAATTACTACTACGTTAAAAAAATTGAGCCCTCATTAACTGCATTTAGGGTTAGGAATAGGGTGGTATAGTAAACGGCCAGCCAAGTTGGTATTGCAAAATTATAAACCAAAAAAGCCCCGAAGTTTTAATTTTGATATGCTCCCAATAAGATAGACAAGATAAAAAATAAAAAACTTGTCACTTATGAGGGGGCATATTTAAATGAGTAGAAAAACAAAGTATTCATATGAGACAAAAAAGGAGGCGGTAGTGAGATGTTTGTCAGGAGAGAGTTCATTGAGCGAAGAAGCCAGGCAGTTTGGTATTAATAGGGCACAACTAAGAGAATGGATATCAAAATACCAATCACTAGG
>JAITVM010000230.1 GCA_031285815.1 Clostridiales bacterium
GGTTAGCAAATTTTTGCCATAGGTCCGCAGGCATTTTATCTAATAAGGATTTTTTGCCATGCACGACCTCATCATGTGAAAGGACCAATACAAAATTTTCTGTATATGCATATACCATACTAAATGTCAAATTATTATGGTGGTACTTACGGTAAATGGTGTCTTTTCCGATATACGAAAGAAAATCGTTCATCCAACCCATATTCCATTTTAAGTTGAAGCCAAGGCCGCCGAATTCCGGTGGCTTTGTAACGCCTGCCCATGCAGTAGACTCTTCGGCGATCATCAAAATATGTGGGTCGCGCCCTAAGATAACGGAATTTAAGTGCCTTAAAAATTCAACGGATTCATAGTTTTCGTTGCCTCCGTGTATATTAGGTACCCATTCGCCAGGGTTTTTGCCATAATCTAAGTATAGCATAGAAGCAACCGCGTCTACCCTAAGGCCGTCAATATGAAAAACATCCAGCCAAAAAATTGCGTTTGAAATTAAAAATATTTTTACTTCTTTCCTACCATAATTAAAAATTAAAGTGCCCCAGTCAGGGTGCTCGCCTTGCTTAGGGTCTTGGTGCTCATATAATGCCGTGCCGTCAAATTTTGCTAAAGCATGGGCGTCCCTAGGGAAATGCGCAGGTACCCAGTCAAGGATGACGCCAATATCATTTTGGTGGCATTTGTCAACAAAATACATAAATTCGTCCGGGGAGCCATATCTGCTGGTTGGCGCAAAATACCCTGTTACTTGGTAGCCCCAAGAACCATCGAAGGGGTGCTCTTCAACGGGCATAAGCTCTATATGCGTGTAGCCCATCTTCTTCACATAGGGTATTAATTCGTCTGCCAATTCTATATACGACATAAAACGGTTCCCGTCTTCAACTTTCCGTTTCCAAGAACCAAAATGTACTTCATAAACATTGATAGGGCCATCAAGGGGGTGGTTATTTTTGCGTTTTTCAAACCAATCAGAATCATTCCATTTATATTTAGTAAGGTCGAAAACTAGGGAGGATGTACTTGGCCTGAGTTCAAAAAAATTGCCATAAGGGTCAGATTTTTGGACCAGCCCACCGGTTATGGATTTAATCTCAAATTTATATTTATCTTTTTCGCAGAGGCCCGGTATAAAAAGTTCCCATACGCCTGAATTTGATAAAACGCGCATAGGGTTCCGCCTGCCGTCCCAGGCATTAAATTCGCCAATGACACTGACACGTTTAGCGTTTGGTGCCCAAACAGCAAAGGATACGCCTTTTATACCGTCTATTTCCATTAAATGTGCGCCAAGCTTTTCATAGATTTGATAATGTGTGCCTTCGCCAAATAGATGCAAGTCCAATGGGGATACAACAGGCTGGAAAGAATATGGGTCATAATAACGCCAGCTGTCGCCATTAGCGTTAACTGCCTCAAATTCATACCTGAACCACTTATCCCTATTTTTAATTATGACTTCAAAAAAACCGTCGTCATGTATGCGGTTCATTTCATATACAACACCAGGTTCTTTTGGGTCAAGGACGTAAAGTGCTTCAGCTTGAGGGTTGAAAGCCCGGACAACCAATTGCCCTTTTTTATCTATACCAATCTCGTGCATGCCAAGTATATGATGAGGGTCGCCGTGCTCACAATTGATAATTTGTAACAACTCTAATAAATTAGCCGTACTTACCATATAATCACTCCCTTTGTTTTTCAATGATATGTATTTTTAATGAAAGCAGGTGTAAAATAGAATAGAGAAGTGCTTTTAGATATAATATCATAAGTTAAGGGTTCTAGCTATATTAATATTGTAACAAAAATATATGTGTTTATCCACAAGATATGAAAGGGATGAAATAAATTGGATAATTGTTATTGGTCACTAGAAGAACTGTTTCCATCGTTCGAATCGGAAGGGTTCCAAAAATGTTTTGAAGATTTGAAGAAGGAAGTAATAAAAATAAATTCTTGGGCAGAAGAAAATTTTTCAAACAAAGATGATGCTTTAAAAAAAATTGAAACTTATATTTCAATGCAGAATAATTTTTCGAAATTCCAAACACTTACATCTTTTGCTTCCCTGTCCTTGTCAGTAGATTCAAATAATAATACGGCAAGGCGGCTATTAGGGCAATTAGAAAATATTTTTACAGACATAACAGTTTCGGACAATAAATTTTATGAATTTATTGATGGCATTGAAGATTTAGATGGGCTGGTATCATCTTCTGAAGTTCTAAAGAGCCATGAATTTTATTTAAAAGAAATAAAAGAGGGCTCCAAGCACCGGCTTAGCGAAAAAGAGGAATATATCCTTGCGAAGGTTAGGCAAACTGGTTCCGGGGCATTTTCAAAACAACAGGAATTTTTAACTTCTAACCTTTTGGCTGAATTTGACGGCGGGCTTCTAACCCTTTCAGAAATCCGGAACAAAGCATATGATGAAAATGCCAGCGTGAGGGAGGGGGCATATTTTGCTGAACTCGGGGCTTATAAAAAAATTGAAGGGCCGGCTGCTTTTTCTTTAAATGCGATAAAAGGCGAGGTTATAACAATTTCTGAATTACGGGGATTTGAATCGCCGCTTGATATGGCACTCTACTATAGCCGTATGGATAGGCAAACCCTTGAAGCTATGTTTAGTGCTATAAGAAAATGCCTGCCTATGTTTATAAAATATTTTGATAAGAAAGCAGGGCTGCTGGGGCATAAAAATGGGCTGCCGTTTTATGATTTGTTTGCGCCCGTAGGGAAAGTTTGGATGAGGTTTACTTACCCACAAGCCCAAGCCTTTGTACTGGATAATTTTTATAATTTTAGTGAAAACTTAGGCTCATTAGCCGAACGGGCCTTTAAAAATAATTGGGTTGACGCCTTCCCCAGGAAAGGTAAAGTTGGCGGTGCCTTTTGTTCGAATATCCACCCTATCGGCGAGTCGCGCATATTAACAAATTTTACAGGGTCATTTAATGACTGCTTAACTATTGCACATGAATTAGGGCATGCTTACCATGGCAATACTTTAATGGGCGAGGCGTATTTGAACAGTGGCTATTCTATGCCGATTGCTGAAACCGCATCGACTATGTGTGAGTCTATTATTACAAAAGCGGCAATTAAATCAGCTTCTAAAGATGAGGCGCTTGTAATATTGGAAAATGATATTATGGGTTCTTCACAAGTAATTGTGGACATTTATAGCCGGTTTTTATTTGAGGACGAGGTCTTTAATAGGCGTAAGGGGGGGCCGCTTCCGGTAGAAGAGTTTAAAGAGATAATGGTTGATTCACAAATCAAAGCTTATGGGGACGGGCTGGATAAACAATTTTTGCACCCCTATATGTGGGTATGCAAGCCCCATTACTATTTCGCAGATAGCAATTATTATAACTTCCCATACGCTTACGGGCTCCTGTTTTCTAAAGGCCTGTATGCAAAATATCTTGAGTCCGGCCCAGAATTTGTTAAACTATATGACGAAATGTTATCTAAGACAGGGAAAAATAACCTTTACGATGTTGGTAAGATTGCAGGTATCGATATTAGGGATGAAGGCTTTTGGCTTTCTTCTTTAAAGATGGTTGAGGGGGAGATTGGCCAGTTTGTAAATATGTAACCCAAGTTTCAATTATATAGTGTATAACCGTGAAAGCCTACCCATTAATTAATTGGGTAGGCTTTCACGGTTACGAAAATTTCTGTTCGTGCCCCAGTAGCCATTTTTTTCGCCATAGCCCGCCGCCATAGCCTACTAGCTGGCCATTTTTTCCGATAACCCTATGGCATGGGACTATGATAGAAATTTTATTTTTATTGTTGGCGGACCCTACGGCACGGACAGCTTTTGGGTTTTTTATGCCAATTGCGATATCGCTATAGCTAACTGTTTTACCGTAAGGGATTTTCAGAAGTTCATCATAAACCTGCCCCATAAATGGGGTAGAAGAATATTTTATTGGGGTAGTAAATGTTTTTAAACTGCCGTTAAAATATTTTTCTAGTTCAGAAATACAAAGCCCAATCAAATCATTAGCCCCTGTTTCATTAGTATATGCCCCATCTAAAAAATCTATTGAAGTAATTGCGCTATTATCAGAACCTATCAGGATATTTCCTATTGGCGACATATAATTAGCGAACATATAGGTACCCCCCACTTATATAATTAATACATTAGTTATATAAATATACCTTTTTATTGTTCTTGTCAACAGAAAAATCTTTTAGCCCGCTAGTTTCGATAATATCCATATCATAAAATGTCTGCCCATCAAATTTCTTCATTTCAAAATTCACGCCTTTAACGCGGAGGGCGCCAAAATCATATTGAAACGATTTTTCAGATATATAATATTTATCATTGTAATAATAGGCTTCGAAAGGCGATTTAATATAGTCCTTTAGTTTAGTTAAATTATTTGTTTCTATATTAGACAAAAAGAAATTAGAGCTTATAATATTTTTATATTCATTCAAAATCTTTTCATCTTCGGTTACAGAATAATTATCTGCAAGGTCGCTTCCCTCTAGGATGCCCATACCGTTAAAATCCATATAGACAATGCCTTTTATCCTTGGGTAATAAGTGGCGATATTATTATACACACGCTGTATCTCTTTCATAGACTGTTCGGGGAAATATGTCTTCTTTTCGCTACTGTAATAAGACACCCCGAATTGGGTTAGCATGATCGGCTTCGTTTTTTGGAACGTGTAATAATAATAATCAATGATTTCGAAAATATCATTCCCATAGACAAGCCCATCTGCCTCCTGTATTGGCTCATATATATTAAGCCCTACCCAATCAACATAATTGTCCCCTGGGTAATATTTTTTATAATCTATCATTTCATCACGCGACACACCAAAAATCATCGCAGTATTAGGTGCGTGCTCGCTAAATGCGTTATATGCCTTTTTAAAGTAGTCTTTATATGCGTTTGGGTTAAAGCCCTTTTTGCTTGGCTCGGGATAAAATGAAACAAAAATAGGGATATCGTATTTACCGAATTTTTTAGCGGCTTCAATTAATTTTACAGCATCAAAAGGGTTATAGTCGTTTGGCGGCTTTATTGTCACAAGTGGCGTGCTTTTGTTTTTTATGCAGGATAAGATCCAGGTTTCGGGGAACTCGTCATCAAGCTTCATGTTGTAGAGGTAGATTGCATGTTTTTTTTCGGTTAGCTCTTCAAAAGCCTCGGCTGAAAAGTTGAGCTGTTTGTTAGCGAGTACATACGCGCCAAGGTATGCGCCTTTTTGCGGCTCATATTTAGCTTGCTCCAGGCTGGATTCAACATATAATGTGTGTGGGTCCCTTTTAGTTTCTTGTTTTGTAAATACTTCCACATTATCTTGTTCTACTGGTGTGGGGCTATATGAACTACAGGACGTTAAAAAAATTATCATTAGTAAAAATATTGATTTCAAATTTAAAAGGCTCCTTTATAATTTATTACATAAATATGTATTAAGTGGCTCCAGGTAATGTACTAAATATTTTGATTTGCACCTTATTAAATATTGCTTGTCAAAATCAGAATATGGTATGGATTTACGCCCGCCATTTTGTGCGTTTTGCCAATATTCATTTAGTTTGCCGAAGGGGAGGAAATAAAATTCTTTAAACCTCTTAAAATATACGATCAAAAAAGCTATGCCCTTTTGATTTTCAAAAGCTTGCAAAAATTCTATCTGGTGTTTGTGGATATTCTGTACCGGCAGCCGTGCCAAGGAAGTTTCTTTTGCGTCAAAGCAGATAGGGAAGCCTTGTGCCACACCAATATAGTCAACGGTTGATTTTTGCTCAAAATAAGCTAAGTTTATATTCCTGTTTTCCTTGTCCAATGAAACGGGGGTGATAGGGGTTGGTATTTTGTGTACAACAGCAAGCCCGTTAGAAAGATAACTTTCATTTGTAGAATTTATTAATTCTTCCAACACGCTACCCCGTAGCCCTCTAGTGGCCCAATATCCCATAGCTATAGCTTCTCCTTAAATATAGAAAATTAAACTGTACTTTTGGTGAATATTTCTATTTAATGTTTTTCCAAACCGGCTCAATGTATATCCTCGTTTTTTTCAAGGATACCCACGTTTCGCATAATAGTTTTTTTGCCACGCCAAAACATCGCTGTGCCGCCATAAATTTCTTTAAATTGTTTGCCCGTTAGGGATTTTAAAAACTTAAACTCTGGCATAACAAGGTCAATATTGTTTATTTCAGAAATATATTTGCCATTATTTTTTGGGCAGGCATTTTGGCAGATATCGCAGCCGTAAATATAATGCATGCCTTTTTTTAGGCGTTCGGGTATTTCCTGTTTTGATTGGGTAAGGTAAGAAGCACATATATAGGGGTCCATGCCATTATTGCTAAGCGCTTTAGTCGGGCATGCTTCAATACATAAATTGCAGCTTCCGCAGCTGCCTGAAATAGCTGGCTGGGTTGGGGTTATAAAAATATCTATGAGCGCATAGCCCAAAAAGACAAATGAGCCGAATTTTTCTGTAATTAGGCTGCAGTTTTTGCCGATAAAGCCTAGGCCGGCTTTTTTTGCCAGTGCGCGCTCGTTTAGTGGCCCTGTGTCTACAAATATTTTATAATTAGTTTTTTGGTTTATTTCGGCCATAAGCTTTTCTAAAAGTGCGCGGGATTTGGTATGGTAATCTTGCCCGGCCGCAGAAATAGAAATTTGTGCACGTTTTTTATTATCCGGCACAAAGTTTAGCCGCTTGCCATAAGGGGTAGCCATAACTATAATAGATTTTGTTTTATCAAAGGCTAAGAGCGGGTTGGTACGTTCAGCTAAAGTATAACTAACAAATGGGGTTTTTTTATTAATTTTAAAGTTTAATATGCTATTATCGCATACACCTATTAAAACATTGTTATCATGTTCAAATTTTTTAATTATGTTTATCAATCCATGTGCCTGCCTTTTACTTGTTTGCCATAGGGCTTGCGCCAAATAGGGGGTATATTACAAATACATTGTTTGTAATATACCCCCTATTAATAATTATAACTTAAAATAGTTGTTTTTTATATATTGCCGCTATTAATATTTTTAACAATTTCGTTTACTTCCCTATAAGATTCGGGCGTACCAATATCATAACATTCGCCGGACATTTTATAAGCATGTACATCCTTTTCTTTATAAAGCCACTGGACAAAAAAACCGGGGGCATCTTTATTATTCCCGCTATCTAAATATTCTTGGAACAAAGGGAGCGTTTCTTGCTTATAGATATAGGTTGCAAAAGCGGCTAAATCTGATTTGGGGTATGGCGGCTTTTCTTCAAGGTCTATTACTTTAGAATCCCCGTCAACAATAACAATGGCATAACGTTTACGGTCTTCATAATCCTCTATGGGCTTAACGCAAATGCAGTCTTTATTAATTCTTTTATAGTATTTAAAATAATCAGATAATTGGTATGTAAAATAATTATCCCCAGCAATAACCATAATGTCTTCTTTTATGTTAAGCTTTTGTATGGCAAAATAAATATCGCCAATAGCGCCAAGCCGGCCATCTTCCGTAGTCGTGCCATCGTTTAGGACTGTAATAGGTATTTTGTTTTCAAATTTCCATTCTTCAAAATGTTTATAGAACTTATCGTTAGAGACGACGATAATTTCATTGATTTCATTGATAAGGTTTACTTGCTCAATGATATAATTGAGGATAGGCTTGCCATCTAACCCAAGCAGGGCTTTGGGTTTGTTTTCTGTTAAAGGGTATAGCCTTGTTGCATACCCTGCAACCAGTATAATTGCCTTCATATTATTTAAAAGCCCTTTCTATTCGATATTTTTTATAATATAGCTAAAATCTTCAGGCAGCCTGCAAATAAATTCTTTGTTGTTTAAATACGCCAAATAGCTTGGCATATTTTTAAACACGATTTTACTTGAATGTAAGAGCTGCCTATTGGTAAAATATTTTTTGTTAAAAAAGTTTTGTAGCCTCGCGCCGCCATATTTAACATCCCCAATTATTGGGTTGCCGATACTTTTTAAATGGGCCCTGATTTGGTGGGATTTCCCTGTAATAAGCTGAATATTTAAAAGCGTGCAGTTTTTATAAATACGCGAAGGCCAAGCAATTGTTGTGATTTTATTGTTACTGCCAGGTAAAGCATAGGCAAGGTTTTTTTCGGTGTCTTTAAAATAACCTGAATTGAGTTCTATTTTTGTATCTATTTCCCCTTGGGCAAGCGCAAAGTAGTATTTTTCAATAGAATAGTTTGCGATAGCTTCATTTAGGCATTGGATAGATGGCAAGTTTTTGCCGCAAATAACTATGCCCGTGGTATTCCTATCCAACCTGTTGCATAGTGCGGGTCTGGAAACGGGCCCTATTTCCCTTTTCCCGCTTAAATAAAAAATAGCCCTATCGATTAGTGTGTCATCATCGTTATTAGATTCGGGGTGCGACAAAAGGTTAGCGGGCTTATTAATAATTAAAATATTGCTGTCTTCATAAATAATGTCAATAGGCCCAGTTGTTTTTATTTTGCCCCCGGACCTAAATGAAGCTATTGTGCTGTCTGAAATATAAAAGGTTAAAACATCAGAGGGCATTAAAATTTCATTACCCCCTGCTTTTTTACCATTAAGCTTTATCCTTTTTTTTCTGAGCATTTTATATACAAAGGCTTTAGTAGATAGGTTCAAGTACTTTAGCAGAAATTTATCAAGGCGCTGGTTAGATTCTAAAGCGCCTATTGTAATATCCTTCATATGGGCCCCCCTAACAATAAGGGCAGCTTGCCCCTCGGTAGTGCCGGTAATTATAATTTATCTTGTTTCATATCAGTTAATGAGCCAGTTCAAATACGAGTTTATAAAAGGCAATAAATTGCCATCCATAACTGAGTTAATATTTCCAACCTCTGTGTTTGTCCTATGGTCCTTGACTAGGTTATAGGGGTGGAAAACATAGGAGCGTATTTGGCTGCCCCAACCGATTTCTTTTATTTCGCCGCGTATGCCCTGCAGCTTTTCAAGCTGCTCCTGCTGCCTTTTTTCGAAAAGTTTTGCCCGTAATACTTTCATAGCCCGGTCTTTATTTTTATACTGTGACCGTTCGTTTTGGCATTGTACAACGATACCCGATGGGAGGTGGGTAATCCTTATGGCAGACTCTGTTTTATTGACATGTTGGCCGCCGGCCCCACCGGAACGGTAGGTATCGATTTTAAGGTCTTCATCTTTTATTTCAATATTAATATTATCATCAATTTCAGGCATTACATCACATGAGGCAAAGGATGTATGTCGGCGCCCGGAAGAATCAAAAGGTGAAATTCTCACAAGCCTATGGACCCCTTTTTCTGATTTGAGGTAACCAAAAGCATTTTCGCCTGTTACCTGAAATGTTACGGATTTAATCCCGGCTTCTTCGCCGTCAATTATATCAAGGGTTTCAATGCTAAACTCCATTTTTTCGCAAAAACGTGTGAACATCCTAAATATCATGCTGACCCAATCACATGCTTCAGTCCCGCCGGCACCGGCATGAAGGGCAAGGATTGCGTTATTTTTATCAAATTCCCCGGAAAATAGGGTAGATATACGCAGGTCTTCATAAGTTTTTATAAAATCATTAAAATCTGATTTAGATTCTTGATAAACGCTGTTATCTGATTCTTCTATGCCCATTTCTATTAAAGTAAGTATATCTTCATATTTAGAAAGTAAATTATTATAATCGTCAGTTTTTCGTTTGCAGGCTTTTATTTCCTGCATAATCTTTTGGGATTTTTCCGTATCTGACCATACATCTGGGTCCAGTAGGGAACCCTCTAAGGCTTCAATTTGTTTTAACGCTGAAGCGACGTCAAAGAGATTCCCCCATTTCGTCGATTTTTTTTCTATATGGCAATAACTCAAGTTTCAATTGTTCTAATTCAAGCATAACTGTCAACTCCTTCCACAACATTGTTTGTATTTCTTGCCGCTACCGCATGGGCAGGGGTCATTCCGGCCGACTTTAGCATCTTTACGTTTAATAGGCGCTTTTTTAACGGATTCATCCTTGTTAGTAAATGTCTCTTTTGCAACCTGTTCGCGTTTTGGGTCGTCTTCTTTGTTTTCGGTGACTATCCTAACGTTAAATAAATTTTTAATAGTCTCGTTTTGTATATTAGCAGAAAGCTCGTCAAACATATCATAAGAAATAAAACGGTATTCCAGTAACGGGTCACGCTGGGCATAAGCCCTTAATGTTATGCCTTGCCTCATTTGGTCCATGTCGTCAATATGGTCCATCCATTTCTGGTCAATAACACGGAGCATAATAACCCGCTCAATCTCGCGCATACGCTCAGGGTCCACTTCTTTTTCTTTCTCCTGGTAACGTTTAAGTGCTTTACCGTAAAGATATTCTACCATGTTTTCTTTATTGGCGGAAGCCTTTTCATCTTCATTATAAAGTAGCGGGTACTCATGAAAATAAGGGAGCAGGAATTCATTTATCCCGTTGAAATCCCAATCCTTTGGGTCTTCTATTGATTCGGTATAAATTTTGACAGCCCTTTCCATGACTTGGCCGATCATGGTTTTCATATTTTCGCTTAAATCTTCGCCATTTAAAACCTTCAAACGCTCGCCGTAAATAATTTCACGCTGGTCATTCATTACCCGGTCATATTCAAGTAAATGTTTACGGGTACTGAAGTTATTGCCTTCAACTTTTTTCTGGGCATTTTCAATTGCCTTAGTCAGCATTCTATGCTCGATTGGGTCGTCTTCTTGCAGCCCAAGTGCCTCAACAATTTTAATGGTACGCTCGGAACCAAAAATACGCATTAGGTCGTCTTCCAATGAAATATAAAACCTTGATTCGCCTGGGTCGCCTTGGCGCCCGGAACGCCCCCTGAGCTGGTTGTCAATACGCCTGGATTCGTGGCGCTCTGTGCCTATAATTTTTAACCCGCCAAGTTCTTGCACCCCGTCTTCTAATTTAATGTCAGTACCGCGCCCGGCCATATTTGTTGCTATCGTTATAGCGCCCAGGCGGCCGGCATCAGCTACTATTTCTGCTTCTTGGGCATGGTATTTTGCATTCAAGACATTGTGTGGGATATTATCCCTTTTTAACATCTCGCTTAATAATTCTGATTTTTCTATGCTTATTGTGCCAACTAAGACAGGCTGCCTTTTAGCATAGGATTCTTTAATATCGCTTACTACCGCACGAAATTTTGCGGGCTCAGATTTGTAGACAATATCGGCATGGTCTTTACGGATAACCGGCATGTTTGTCGGTATTACCACAACGTCCATGCCATAAATTTCACGGAACTCGCTCTCTTCAGTTTGGGCAGTACCGGTCATGCCGGATTTTTTTGAGTACTTATTGAAAAAGTTTTGGAAAGTAATTGTAGCAAGCGTCCTGCTTTCCCGGTTGACCTTAACATTTTCTTTAGCCTCTATAGCCTGGTGCAAGCCGTCAGAATAACGCCTGCCAGGCATAAGGCGCCCGGTAAATTCATCGACTATAAGGATTTCATCATTTTGGACGACGTAATCAACATCGAGGGCCATATTGTAATTTGCTTTAAGCGCATTATTTATATGGTGCATGATTTGCATGTTTTCAGGGTCGGAAAGGTTTTCTACCGCAAAGAATTTTTCGGCTTTTATAACACCCTCTTGAGTAAGGCTAACTGTTTTGCCTTTTTCATCAACGACAAAATCGCCTTCCTCTTGAATTTCTGCACGGGTGATGGCGTTAAGGGCCTCGTCTTCGTTCAAGATCTTGCCTTTCGTTAGTGTCCGTACAAATGAGTTGGCTACTTTATATAGTTCGGTTGATTTTGTGCCCATTCCGGAAATAATAAGCGGGGTCCTCGCCTCGTCAATTAAAACAGAGTCAACTTCATCAATGATTGCATAATTTAGCCCGCGCTGCTGGACCATGGCGTTCTTATAAACGACCATATTATCACGTAGGTAATCGAAACCCAACTCGTTATTTGTTGCGTAAGTAATATCACAGGCGTATGCTTCTTGGCGGTCTGCATTTGTCATGTCGTTTAGTATTACGCCGACTTTTAGCCCAAGAAATTCATGAAGCTGGCCCATCCATTCAGAGTCGCGTTTTGCAAGGTAATCGTTGACTGTTACAATATGGACGCCTTTTTCTAAAAGCGCATTTAAGTAAGCGGGCAGGGTAGAGACTAAAGTTTTGCCCTCGCCTGTGCGCATCTCTGCAATCCGGCCTTGATGCAAAACAATGCCGCCTAAAAGCTGGACGTCAAAGTGGCGCATTCCTAATGCACGCTTTGAAGCCTCACGGACTGCAGCGAATGCTTCCGGTAAGATATCATCTAGTGTTTCGCCATTTTTAAGGCGGTTTTTGAATTCAATAGTTTTATTCTTTAGCTGTTCATCAGATAATTTTTCGAATTCAGGTTCAAGTGTATTAATTTTATCAACTATAGGCCTAATGCGCCGGATTTCTTTTTCGCTATAGTTGCCGAATATTTTTTCTAATAAACCCATTCAATTACACCTCTTATTGTAGATTAAAGTATTTTTATAGTATGCCATTAATGGCTATAAAGCCGCAGTGCTGCTTAGTGTTTAGTGAAAATTTCTGTTTGCTGTATAGTTTAACAGATGATAAGCGTTATAGCAATATTGCTTTTAAGCAGGCTATGTTTACAAATGCCGCCCCTATATAGATAAAAAGCTTTTTTGAGATGATGCTTTATCATTTTTTTATATTGTATTATAATTTCTTATTTTTGTAACTACTAAACCATTACATGGTATTCTGGCCAAGCTTGTGCAAAAAAATACTAGTGTGCCAAACAGGCTTGCCATATAAAATCTAATCGACATTAAAGGTGAAAACGTTAAACAGGCCCAAACTTTTTTTAAAATTTGGGCCTGGATTTAAATATATTGGTTTTTAATCTAGATATTGGGTCAGCCAATTTCATCAGAAGCAAAAGATATACCCATCTTAAGTGCAGCCTGGACAAGCTCGTTATGTTTTTCTACATATTTATTTTTGCCGATTACATCTTCTAGGCTGACAGATGACATTTGCCCGTTAGTCAGGCAGACCATTTTACCAAAATCCCTATTTTTAACAAGTTCGGCAGCGGCAACTGCATACCTGATTGACAAAATACGGTCAAGGGGGGATGTTTCCCCACCACGTTGGATATGGCCAAGTGCACAGCTCCTGCATTCATGGCGGG
>JAITVM010000045.1 GCA_031285815.1 Clostridiales bacterium
TATAGATAATGCTATACTACACTCTGTGGCTCATATCTTTTAAAAAAATATGCAATGTGCCCCCGTCGGCTTTTACATAACCCAACACCTGCCGAAACAATTGAAGCCTGCTTTCATACCCAACTACATTAATCATCCGGTTAAAACATAATATATCCTGTTTTATTTTTTCAATACCCGTTAAATCTATACCACACGCCAAAGCCCCTTTCTGCATTTCGCCTAACCGGGCTTCTTTATCCGCCTTTTCTTTGCTTAAAGCTTCGATATCATCAAAGATAGACTGTTTTATAATAGAAGGGGCTTCACGCAAGTTTAACGTCTGGTTTTGTATGTAAGACTCAATTGCCAAAACCCGCTTCTTTAATTCCGACTCCTCATTTTCCGCTTCCCTTGAATTTTTTAATAATAAATTTTTTGTTTTTAACAAATTATTAAAAAATTTATTGTCACAAGCAATAATTCCGCAGATTGCACCCATAACAAAATTATCCAGATCATAGCCTTTAATATTTTGAGATTTTTTACAGCCGCCTTTGTTGCGGTATTTATCGCCGCAAATATATTTAAAGCGCAAGGAGCCATCTGGGTTATAGCGCCCGGATTCCGCCCGTACAAACATTTTCCCGCCGCAAGCCGTGCACATAATCAGCCCGGATAACAAAGCTTTGGATGATTCCTTAGGCCGTGCGGATTTTTCCTGCGAAGCTTCTGAAATTATATTTTGTACCCTAACCCATACGTTCCCGTCTACTAAGCCTTTATGTTTCCCTGCTGCTACAACCCACTCCTTAATATCCCGCCGCAAAGCTTTTTGTATATATTTTGGCCCCAGTACGCTATGGCCTACATCCAGCTCTTTTGTCTGCTCGGTTTTATTATACGCCATAAGGCCATGCACCCCGTCAAAATCTTTATACCCAGACCAAAGCGGAACATTTAAGGAGTTAAAATAGCCCCAGGTATCGGCGTCGGCTATGGCATAAACCGGGTTTTGCAAAATATTTTTGACCGCAATTAATGTAAAGTTATTTCCCTGTTTGGTCCGTATCCCTTCCTTATTTAATACACGTGCTGTAGCCGATAATGAACCGCATTTTATATACTGGTCAAAAATTTTTTTAACAGCCCTTTGTTCCCCTTCAATAGGCGCTAAATGGTTTACCGTAGTTTTTTTCCCGCCTAAGAGGAGCTTTTCTTTTTTTGAATAAAACCCAAGGGGGCAGCGCCCGCCAAGCCAGCGCCCTTCTTTTGCAAGCTCATATAAATTGTCAGTGATGCGCTCCGCAAGTATATCCCGCTCAAATTCCGCAATAGCGCTTAATAAGGAAACCATTATTTTCCCTGTCCGGGAAGTAGTGTCCAATTCCCTATCGCTAACAGAAATAAAGGCTATCCCGTTTTGTTCCATTTGCTGGACCAAGTTAAGGAGGTCAACGGTCCGCCGGGATATACGGTCTATTTTATAACAGACAACCGCCTTTATTTTATTGCCCCCTATATCCCGGAGCATTTTCATATACTGGGGCCTGTCGGCATAAAACCCGCTTTTGCCTTCGTCCTCATATATTAATAATTCTTCTTTAGGTATATCAAATTGGGCGCACGCCAAGGCTATACATTTTTCTTTTTGTACTTCGATACTTTTACCGGTTTCAGTTATTTTAGATTTCCTTGCATATACCGCGACACGCCTATTGTCTGTCAAATTATTTAAATTATTTGGCTTTGCCCTCGCCATTTTATTCCCCCTTTTCTCATATATTGCTGTTTACGTAAGGTTATATTTTATACTGCCATACACCATAATAAATTTGTATTCATTTAATCTACTTATATGTTTTTTCAATGTAACTTATATTAACTATAATAAATTATTCAGAATTCAGTTTATTATTATAATTAACAAATGCTATACATACCCACGAAGAAATACTACTATATATTTAATAATAAACCGGAAGTATTTCTAATAATAAATTTAAAAGAATATCCTGGACATTTTTTGCTAATAATGGTATACTTCTTTTCATGGAAATAATCATTATCAATTATTTTTTTCAAAATAAATATTAGAAAGGCTATTGTCAACATGGAATATGACGAAATATCGTTAAAATCGCTTTTTGATTTACTTGTTAAAAACATTATAGTTATTGTTTTATCCGGCATAGCGGGTTTGGTCCTGGCGTTAGTAGTGACTACATTGGTCATAGATAAAGAATATGAGTCAAATGTAAAGCTTTATGTCTATGCCCCTTCGGGCCTACAAACTTCATCACAAGACGTTAATGCCCTTAACTACGCACAAAAGATAGTGAATACATACATCCAAATGCTGGATGCCCGTTCGTTTTACGGCCAAATTTTAGCTGACACTAACCTTTCTTATACAGAAGAACAGCTGATGAGCATGGTTACCTTTTCAGTATTAAATTCTACAGAAGTTTTTGAAGCTACAGTTGTTACAACCGACCCAGAGGAATCTAAACTAATTGCTGATTCTATAACAAAAATTGCGCCACAGACAATATCTGCCCTACAAGAAAATGCCAACCTTAAAATAGTTGACCCTGCTGTATTGCCATTAGATGAATCATCCCCAAACCTCTACCTTAATTTGGCTGTGGGTTTATTTTTTGGGGTGGCTTTAGCCGTTGCGGCTATAATTCTAAAAGACATGTTAGACAGTACGGTGAAAGGGGAAGAAGATATACTTACAACTTATAACATCCCATTGCTGGCTTCTATCCCCAGTTTTGACGAATTAATGATTGGTGAATAATGGAGCTGGGAAACTGCAATTAAAAAGATATAGTAATATATAGAACCATATTGTAATCATGGTATAATAGTTTCGATTTGACCGCAGATATGAAAATATTGAAACCGAAAGAAGTATCCGAGGAATTACGTGTAACAGTAAGAGGAGCTTAAAAATGAGGGCCTATAAAACAGAAATCCGGCTGAGTAAAGAACAGGGGATAAAACTAAAACAAACAATAGGTGTCTGCCGTTTCGTTTATAACCTCTATCTGGCACATAATGCGGAAATGTACGCCAGTGGGAAAAGATTCATAACTGCGAATAGCTTCTCAAAACGGCTGAACAATGAGTATATCCCCCAGAACCCAGATAAAAAATGGATAAAAGGCGTATCAAGCAAGGCAGTAAAAAAATCGATCGTAAACGCTGAAAGCGCCTATAAACGGTTCTTTGATAAACTTGGGAGGGTTCCAAAGTTCAAAAAGAAGCGGAATCAAGATATAAAAATGTACTTTGTAAAGACGGACGCGAAAACACTTATCAAATGCTACCGCCATAAAATCCAGATCCCTACGCTTGGGTTTGTAAGGCTAAAAGAATACGGCTACCTTCCGGCAGATAAAATAATCAAAAGCGGCACGGTATCTGAAAAAGAGGGGAGGTTTTATGTAACAGTTTTGACGGGAGAAGAAGCCCCCAAAGAAAAAGCCCTATTAAATGAACGTGGCCTTGGGGTGGATTTAGGCATAAAAGAACTGGCGGTATCAAGCAGTGGCCAAGTTTTTAGGAACAAGAATAAAACGGATAAGATGAAAAAGTTAGAAAAGAAGCTCAAACGGGAGCAGAGGAGTTTGAGCCGGAAATATAAAAATAAAAAGAAGCGTGGTGAAAAACTGCTAACCAAATCTGCAAACATAGAGAAAAATGTACTTAGGGTTCAAAAACTGTATCAGGCGCTTTCAAGGAAACGTCAGGAATATATCCGCTATGCAATTAGTATTTT
>JAITVM010000086.1 GCA_031285815.1 Clostridiales bacterium
GAATAGCCAAAAAAACGCTTGGGTTAAATTTATCTATAAAATAAATATACAATATACAGCCAAGGTAGCCAAAATAATGTATACTTAAATGCTTTTTAAATAAACCCCTATATAGCTCATATAAACCGATAAGCGATACTGCCATTAAAGCTATTTTTAGGGCCAGCCCCCCTGTTAAGACTACCAGGACTAGGAAAGGCAAACCAACTAATGATGATATTATCCTAACTGCCACAAACTTTCACCTCAATTAATTATGTAGCCTTATTTCCTACCACCAAACCGGCGTTCACGTTCATTAAATTTTTTAATTGCCTCCATCAAATCATCCTTATTAAAATCCGGCCACAGTTTATCTGTAATATAATATTCGGAATATGCCGACTGCCATAGCAAAAAATTACTTGTCCTAAACTCGCCGCTTGTCCGGATAATAAGTTCTGGGTCAGGTATGCCGGAGGTATCCAAATATTTTTCCAATATACCTTCAGTTATATTATTCACATCTAAGTTAGTTTTTAAAAGGTCATTGTACATTTTTTTAACAGCCCTGATTAATTCGCCCCTACCGCCATAATTAAACGCAATATTAACCTGTAGGCCTGTTTTGTTTTTTGTAATTTGTTTCAAATGTTCAATATCGGCCTGAGTTTTTTTATCTAAGCATGTTAAATCCCCAATACAGTTTATGCGCATATTATTTTTGTCTTTATCGTCAATGTACTCCTGTATTTTTTCGCGGAGCAGGCCGATTAGGAATGAAACTTCTTCTTCTGGGCGCTTCCAGTTTTCCGTAGAAAACGCATAAACCGTTAAATACTTGACCCCTAATTTTTCAACCTCATAGGCCAGCTTCCTCAGGTTTTCGCCACCTTGCCTATGCCCCACTTGGCGCGGCATAAACCTTTTTTTTGCCCAGCGCCCATTACCATCCATAATTATCCCTATATGCACTGGTATATTCATAAAAAACCTCCATCGCTATAAAATGCACTATCCAGTTTGCCCTATAAACCGGATAGTGCAGATCAAAAAGCTTAATAAGCCCGCCAATGCCCTGGCCGGGCTAAAAATTTTTCATGGCTATAGGCAACCTGTCAAATACTCATTATGTCCTTGTTTTTGTTTTCTACAACTTTATCTATGTCAGCAATATATTTATCTGTTAATTTCTGTGCCTCTTCTTCAAGTGACATAAGCTGCCCTTCAGGTATCTCGCCTTTTTTTTCAATCTTCTTAAAACGGTCAATTGCTTCACGGCGGATATTCCTAATAGCAATTTTACACTCGTCGCCTTTTTTCTTTACCTCTTTAGTCAAGGATTTCCTGCGCTCTTCATCAAGCTCCGGAAACACAAGCCTTATAACTTTCCCATCATTTGTTGGGTTAATGCCCAAGTCAGATGCTTGTATAGCTTTCTCAACAGCTTTAAGCAAGCCTGCATCCCAAGGCTGGATAACAATAACCCTAGCTTCAGGGACTGACACATTGCCTACTTGGTTAATAGGTGTCAAGGTGCCATAATAATCTACCTGTACCCTATCCAAAATCCTAGGGTTCGCCCTGCCCGCCCTTATAGCGCTAAGGTCGCTTTCCAAACTCTTAACAGACTTTATCATTTTTTCCTCATAAGGTTTTGTAAAATCCGACATAAAGAATACCTCCTAATTTATTGCTATTTATAAGTAATTTTTGTTCCAATGGCATAAAGCCCATCATCGCCGCTACATGCTAAAACAATGCCGTTTTCAACTGAAAGGTCAAAAGCTACCGACGGCATTTTTAAATTATTGCAGATATTCATTGCGGCAATATCGATTACTTTTAGATCTTTTTCAATAATTTCTTTATAAGTTATATTTTTAAACTTGGCCGCCCCTGGGTTAATTTTAGGGTCGCTGTCATAAACACCGTCTATAGTCTTGGCGTATAAAATTGCATCACAGTTTAATTCTACAGCACGGACAGCAGCAATTGTGTCGGTTGAAAAATAAGGGTGGCCCAAACCCCCGGCAAAAATCAAAATATAGCCCCCATTTAGATAACTGTCAGCTTCATCTTGGCTATAGGGCTTTGTAAAATTGCCGCAAATAAACGGAGTCATAACAACCGCCTTGGCGTTATGGAGTTTAAAAATTTCACACATGTACAAAGCGTTCATTATAGTAGCAAGCATCCCAATTTGGTCAGATTTTGCCCTGTTAATATCTAAACCTTTTTGTGCGCCGCGCCAATAATTTCCGCCACCTAATACTAATGCGGGCTGGCACCCGTTTTTCTGTACTTGGATAATTTCTTTAGCGACCCTAGATACAGTAGCCTGGTCATAGTATCCGCTATCCCCGCCAGAAAGCGCTTCCCCGCTTAATTTTATAAGTACCCTATTAAACATGAAAAAACCTCTCTCCTAAATACTAAACCCACATTCAAATAGAGCCCTAAAATTTACGCCTGCCCTAATCTATGGAGTCATAGCAAACCTGTGCTGGGTTTGCTATAGTATAACTATTAATTTAACACAAACTTAACAAAAAAACTACTGCTATGTATAAATCCTACCATTAATTTTTTCCTTATTTGGGCCCATAAAACAAAAGGGCATTGCAAGCCTTAAGCAATACCCTTTTATATTTTTATTAGCTTTAGTCAACATTCATAGCTTTGTTAACTTCATCAGCAAAGTTTTCTTCTTTCTTTTCTATGCCTTCGCCAGCAGCATAACGTACAAACTTGCTAATAGTAACATCCGCCCCAACTAATTTCGAGATGTCTTTTAAATATCCGGCAACACTTTTCTTGCCTTCATCATCTTTAACATAAATTTGCTCATTAATGCAAATTTCTTTCAATTCTTTTTGCAAGCGGCCTTCGATCATTTTTTCAACTATATTAATTGGCTTGCCTTCATTAAGCGCTTGGGCCTTAAGTATTTCTTTTTCTTTCTCAAGGTATTCAGCGGATATTTCTGACTGGTTAACAAATTTAGGGCTCATGGCTGCTATCTGCATACAGATATTTTTTGCCGCCTCTTCAACATTAGCATCAACTTTATCTGTAAGGAGCTCTAATAAAACACCGACTTTGCCACCCATGTGGATATAAGATGCAATATATTTGCCGCCTTCATTGTTAAATTTAACAAAGCGCCTAATTTTTAAATTTTCGCCAATAACAGCTATCTTTTGGCTAAGCGCTTGCTCTACCGTTAAGCCGCTTTCAAACATCCAATCTTCTTTCAATAAACCTTCAACATCTTCAGAATCAGATTTAACTACCTGCCCTAAAACCTGTTGAACATAAGCTTGAAAATCAGCATTTTTTGCAACAAAATCTGTTTCACTATTTATTTCAACAAGTGCGCCAATTTTATTGTCCCCACTTATAAGGGAACCAACTACGCCCTCGGCTGCAATCCGGCCTGATTTTTTTGCTAAAGCGGATAAGCCTTTTTCCCTCAGGATTTCTGTCGCCCTTTTTATATCGCCTTCTGCTTCATTTAAAGCTTTCTTGCAGTCCATCATGCCTGCGCCCGAAAGCTCCCTTAATTCTTTAACCATTTGTGCTGTAACTACTGCCATTTTGTTTTCCTCCATATTAAATTTAACCAAACATGTTAAAACTAAAGGGCCCCAGAAAAAACTGAAGCCCATACTTTGCTTTAAAAAAGCGATATATATTAAGCTTCGACGCTACTGCCTTCTGCTGAATCCACAGGTGCGGCTTCAGTATCAAAGTCATCCATTTGGACGCCTTGGTTAGACTCAATAATAGCATCTGCAATCTTTCCGGAAATAAGCTTTACGGCCCGGATAGCATCATCATTGCCTGGTATAACATAATCGACTTCTTCCGGGTCACAGTTAGTGTCAACTATTGCAACAATAGGTATCCCCAAATTATGGGCCTCTTGGATAGCTATCCTTTCTTTTCTTGGGTCAATAATAAATAAACAGGCTGGGATACGGGTCATATCTTTAATACCGCCGATATTTTTCTCCAGCTTTTCTTTTTCGCCCAATAATTTGGCAACCTCTTTTTTAGGCAAAACTTCAAAGGTGCCGTCGCTTTCCATTTTCTCAAGCTCTTTAAGGCGCCTGATACGGGATTTAATAGTATCAAAGTTTGTAAGCATGCCGCCTAGCCACCTTTGGTTCACATAGAACATGCCGCATCTTTTAGCCTCTTCAGCAATAGAATCCTGGGCTTGTTTTTTTGTGCCGACAAAAAGGACTTCGCCGCCATCCTTAACAATTTCACAAACAGCATTATATGCCTCATCGATTTTTTTAACAGTCTTTTGTAAATCGATGATATAGATGCCGTTCCTTTCAGCGAAAATATATTCCGCCATTTTTGGGTTCCAGCGCCTGGTTTGATGCCCAAAATGTACACCAGCTTCAAGAAGCTGCTTCATAGAAATTACGCTCATTAAATAATTACCTCCTAGGTTAAACCTCCATAATCCCCATAATCAGCATATGCCACCTAGTTTACGAAAATTATGTGTGTGTTTTTTACGAAAGGGATTATAACACAATAACCCCTTACTTGGCAATATCTTTACTGAATTTATATTTAGTAGGCCTTGCCTTATTTTAATTATTCCCGCCAGAAAACATTTCAACCTTATTTTTTTTATATGATGAAAAATTGCCCTGTTCAATAGCCTCACGTATTTCTTTCATCATATTGTTGAAAAAATATAGATTATGCATAACACAAAGGCGCATGGCCAGCATCTCTTTTGCTTTAAATAAATGCCGGATATAAGCCCGTGAATACCTTTTGCATACAGGGCAGCCGCAATTTAAATCAATAGGGCTTTCATCTAATTGGTATTTAGCGTTATTTAAATTTAGCTTCCCATGGTTTGTGTAAACATGGGCATGCCTACCATTCCTTGCCGGCAAAACACAATCAAAGAAATCTATGCCGCGCTCAACCGATTCTAAAATATTTATGGGCGTACCCACCCCCATTAAATAAGTTGGCTTAGCTTGGGGCAAATAAGGCACAACCTCTTCCAATATATAATACATTTCTTCATGGGTTTCACCTACCGCAAGCCCGCCTACTGCATAGCCATCCAAATCAAATTCTGAAATTGCCTTTGCATGCCCTACCCTTATATCTTTAAAAACCCCGCCTTGGTTTATGCCAAACAGCATTTGGTTTTTGTTTATCGTATCATCTAAATTATTAAGCAGTGACATTTTATCTTTGCACCGGGCAAGCCACCTGGTTGTCCTATCCACCGAATTTTGCATATATTCCCTGGTTGACGGGTAAGGCGCGCATTCGTCAAATGCCATGGCAATTGTTGAAGCCAGGTTCGATTGTATTTGCATGCTCTCTTCCGGGCCCATAAAAATTTTCTGGCCATCTATATGCGAAGAAAAATAAACGCCCTCTTCTTTTATCTTTCTAAAAGAAGCCAATGAAAAAACCTGAAACCCGCCCGAATCTGTTAGGACCGGCTTATCCCAAACCATAAATTTATGCAGCCCGCCAAGCCCCTTTATTATTTTATCGCCGGGCCTCAAATGTAGGTGGTAGGTGTTTGATAATTCTACCTGGGTGTTTAAATTAATTAAGTCCTCTGTTGAAACCGCACCTTTTATACACGCCTGGGTCCCAACATTCATAAAAACAGGCGTTTCGATTACGCCGTGCACGGTAGTAAGCCTGCCCCTTTTAGCCCGGCCCTCAGCCTTTATTAGTTCATACATAATTTTTCCCTCTTAATTATTATTTTTGCTATAACTATACATGATATACGGGCTAAGCGGAATAAAAAATTTAGCAAAAATAGATTTTTTGTGATAAAGTATCTTTATCGGCTTTCTAAAAAGCTAAAAATCAGATTGGGGAATAAAAATGAAATTCAATTTAATTGTAACGACAACGTTTGGGCTGGAGGCAGTTGCAAAACGTGAAGCTAATAAACTTGGTTTTGAAAATATTACCGCACTGGATGGCCGTGTTGATTTTAGCGGCGATGAATTGGCTATTGCAAAAGCTAACCTTTGGTTTAGGAGTGCAGACAGGGTTTTAATAAATGTTGGGGAATTTTATGCACGTACCTTTGACGAGCTGTTTGAAGGGGCAAAGGCTTTACCCTGGGGCGATTATATACCAATAGACGGCAAATTTACTGTAACAGGCAAGTCGGTACGTTCTGGGCTTTTTAGTGTGCCGGATTGCCAGGCTATAGTAAAAAAGGCCGTTGTTGAAAAATTAAAACAAAAGTATAAAATTGAATGGTTTGAAGAAACCGGGGCGGAATATGAGATACAGGTCGGCCTTTT
>JAITVM010000094.1 GCA_031285815.1 Clostridiales bacterium
AAGAACCTGTCCATATCGAAAATATAATCCCTTCCCCGGTGGTTATATAAATCTCCGAATTTAAGCGCGGCTATGCCGATTTTTCTTGCGATTTCTGTTTTTTCAGCTTCAGTGGCTTCTTTGTGGACCCGGTCGCCAATCCTGTCATAAGCCTCGGCAGTGATTGTGCGTATAAGCTCCGACAATTGCATCACGCCACCGTCACGGGTTTTATATGGTTTGCCATCTTTGCCATTCATGGTCCCGAAGCCAACAAATTCAAGATGGGTCCCCTGCGGGAGGATATTGCCTTTTTTAGCGCACCTGAAAACCTGTGTAAAATGCAAGCTTTGCCTATTATCTACTATATATATTATTTGGTTAGGCTTATGGTCATGTTCCCTTTGCATAATAGTAGCAAGGTCTGTTGTAGAGTATAATTGCGCACCGTCTGATTTGCGTATAATTATTGGCGGCAGCTCAAGCTTGTCGCCGCCTTCTTTTATATCTACAACAAGGGCGCCGTTACTTTCATAGGTAAGGCCTGCGCTTATTAGTTTATTTATTAATGGCTCTACATAACTATCGCAAGTGCTTTCGCCGTTCCATAAATCGAAATTAACATTTAGGGAATCATAAATTTTTTTCATATTGGCAGTGGATAATTTTACAAAAGATTTCCATAAGCTATACAAACCGTTGTCTTTGCTTTGTAAGGCCTTTGTAGCTTCCTGGGCTTTAAGCTTGTAGTTATCATCAGCCTTTGCTTTAGAGTTTGCTGTTGGGTAAATTTCATTTAATTCCTCAAGGCTAATAGGGAAACTGCCGGGTTCTGAAGGCACAGGCACTTCTTTAAAATAATCCAAATCAGGGTAACGCTGCTGTATTTCAGTAATTATTAACCCCATAGGCAAACCCCAATCGCCAAGGTGTATGTCACTGATTGTTTTATAGCCCAGGGCTTTTGCTATACGCTTAATTGACTCGCCAATTATAGCGGAGCGTAAATGGCCGACATGCAAAGGCTTGGCGACATTAGGGCCGCCGTAGTCTAGAATAATTTTTTGGCCAGATTTTACGTGTATCAAATCTTTAAAATTATGCACTTTGTTGATTAAGCTTTCATAATATTCATTACTTAGACTTATATTAATAAACCCTGGCGGGACTGCATCAACGCTATCAAAAATAGGGTTTTGCCTCAAAACATCAACAATATCAGATGCTATTTTAAGTGGGGGCTTTTTATAAATTTTGGCACCGGCCATAGCGCCGTTACATGTAAATTGGCATAGGTCGGGCCGGTTTGAGGCGGCAACCTTTCCTAAATTAAAATCATAGCCGCATTTTTCAAACGCGCTGGATATAATTTCGTTTATTTCGATTATAGGGTTCATGAAAAATCTCCTTAAAAAATTGTTTTAGCTAATTATAATTTATATAATTTTAAAAGATAAGTCAATGTATGTTTAAAAAAAACCAATAAAATCCGATGAAAAATAAAATAAAATAAAACTTACTTGAAAAACAGCTATATAATAACTATAATATTTATTAAATTAAGAAAGGGTGGTTAAAATGAATGACATCCTAATGGATATGTATGATGAGCTTATCTTGAAAATTAAAACGTACCACCCATCGAAAGAATTTTCTCTGGTGGAAAAGGCATATTTGATTGCGAAAGAGGCACATGGCCAACAAATCCGGAATTCTGGCGAGCCTTATATAATACACCCTCTTTCTGTCTCAATCATACTTGCTGAATTAGAGATGGACCTGGAGTCAATAATTGCCGGTATTTTACACGATGTAATAGAAGATACAAAATATAGCTATGGGCAAATAGTTGAGATGTTTGGAAGTGAAATCGCCGGCCTGGTTGATGGGGTTACCAAACTTGAAATGATGACTTATACTAAAGCTGAAAACCAAGCGGCTACGTATAGGAAATTGCTTTTGGCCATGGCTAAGGATATACGTGTCATAATTATAAAAATTGCTGACCGGCTCCATAATATGCGCACACTTTCTTTTAAGCCGCCTGAGAAACAAAAAATAACGGCCCAAGAGACCTTGGATATTTACGCCCCTATTGCGGCTAGGCTTGGGATTAACTCTATCAAAGACCAATTGGAGGATTTATCTTTTAAATACCTTAATGGTGAAGAATATGATAGCATTAAAAACGCAGTTTTAAAAATAAACGCTGAGCATAAAGAATTTATTGAATCCGTCAGTAATGAGATACGTGAAAAAATAAGGTCGTCGGGGCTGGATTGTGAAGTTTATGGAAGGTCTAAGAATTATTATAGTATTTACCGAAAGATGAGGGACCAAAATAAAACTATAGACCAGATTTATGATTTGTTTGCGTTTAGGGTTGTCGTTAATACCGATAACGAATGCTATACTGTTTTGGGTATTTTGCATGAAAAATATTTACCTGTACCGGATAGGTTTAAAGATTATATATCAATAAAGAAAAATGGCATCTACCAGTCACTGCATACTACCCTGGTTGGGCCGAATGGGGTTTATTTTGAAGTCCAGATTAGGACCTGGGATATGCACAAAACAGCTGAGTACGGGATAGCCGCGCATTGGAAATATAAAAGCCATGAGAGTGGGCTTAAGTATGTTGAAAAAGAAGAAGAGAAATTAGATTGGTTAAGGCAGATTTTAGATTGGCAAAGGGAATTTTCAGACAATGATGAATTTGTTTCGGAACTAAAAACCGGCCTTATAGTATTCCAAGAACAGGTTTACTGCTTCTCGCCTAAGGGTAAACTATTACGCCTCCAGGCTGGCTCTACGCCGATAGATTTTGCTTATAATGTGCATACGAATATTGGGAATACCGCAGTGGGTGCGATAGTGAATGGTAAAATGGCGCCAATAAATACTATTTTAAAAAGCGGCGACAAAGTAGAGATCGTCACCAATAAAAATTCGAAGCCAAGCCTTGACTGGCTGGAATTTGTTAAAACAAGCTCCGCCAGAAATGGGATCCGCCAATACTACAGGCAACAAGATAAAGGCGAATTTGCCAAGCGTGGGAAAGAATTGCTTGAAAAAGAAGCTAAAGTAAGGGAATACCCGCTTTCTAAATTATTAAATAAGCAGCGGCTTTCTTATGTATTAAATAAATATTCGTATAAAGATTTTGAAACATTATGCGCAGCCGTTGGCCGTGAGTATGTTAAAGCGACACAGCTTATGAATAGGCTTATTAACCGGTATGAAAAAGAAAACCATATCGATAAGGAACTTAAAGATGATAAAGGCCCGGAGCTGGATGCTTCTAAATTAAATATAGATAAGCCTGAAGAAACATATACGGCAAGAAAAGGCACTATTGTAGTTAACCAATTTGGCGACCTGGAGGGCTACCGTTTATCAAAATGTTGCGGCCCTGTCCCTGGGGATGAGATAGTCTGCTATGTAACCAGGGGGCGCGGGGTTTCTGTCCACAGGAAAGATTGCATTAATATGCTAAACTTATCGGAAGAAGAATTGCCAAGGCTTTTAGAAGCCCAATGGAATGTGCCAGAAAAATCCAGGGGTACTGAAAAATACAGGTCTGAGCTTATTATAAAAGCCTTTGAGCGGAATAAATTGCTGCAGGATATACTATATGAGCTTTCACAGTCTGATATACCTATAAGGTCAATGTTAGCCCATACAAATAACGATATTAGTTTGATTAATGTTGGTATAGAAATTTGTAGCAAGGAGCAGCTTAACAAGGTTAAAAATAAAATCCTTGGGATTGATGGCGTAATAGAAGTACAAAGGAACACTACATGATTAAAATATATAACCCGCAACTTATTTTAATAGGTTGCGGGCTTAAAGTGCGGCATAAAAAAATACGGGTTTAATAATACTAGGGGGAAATC
>JAITVM010000105.1 GCA_031285815.1 Clostridiales bacterium
GCTTATTAAAAACATTTGTAAAAGATTTCATAAAAGGGCACCAGCTTCCCTATATAGTTAAAATTTTTCTATCTCCTTCATCAATCCATCAACCAGCCCGCTTTCGTCAACTTTTTTAATAATTTCCCCTTTTTTTATTATTACCCCTACCCCTCTTCCGCCGGCAATCCCGATGTCAGCTTCTTTTGCTTCCCCGGGGCCATTTACAACACAGCCCATAACGGCTACCCTAATAGGTTTATTAATGCCTTTGCATCTATTTTCAACTTCATTGGCTAATCTAATTAAATCAATTTCAGTACGCCCGCAAGTTGGGCAGGAGATAAGCTCTATCCCAAATTTCCTAATATTAAGCGACTTAAGTATTTCTTTAGCACATTTCACTTCATTTACTGGGTCAGATGTTAAGGAAACCCTGATAGTATCCCCAATACCCCTAGAAAGTAGCGACCCTATCCCAACAGCTGACTTTATAGAGCCGGAATATTCGGTCCCGGATTCTGTAATGCCAACGTGTAAAGGGTATGCAACCTTATTGCTTAATAATTCATACGCTTCAATTGAAAACGGCACGGAGGAAGACTTTAAGCTCACTACGATATTATCAAAATCTAAAGCTTCAAGTAGTTCAATATTACGCATTGCACTTTCTACTAACCCGCTTACAGTAACGCCATTATATTTTTCTATCAAATCCCTTTCCAGCGAGCCGGAATTTACCCCGACCCTAATGGGGATGTTATATTCTTTTGCTTTTAAAACTATTTTTTTTATTTTTTCTATGCCCCCGATATTACCTGGGTTAACCCTAATCTTATCCGCCCCATTTTCAATCGATAAAATTGCCAGCCTGTAATCAAAATGGATATCCGCGGCTATAGGTATTTTTGCTTGCTTTTTTATTTCTTTAAGGGCATTAGCCGATTCAGCATCTTTTACCGCTAGGCGTGTAATTTCACAGCCGGCTTCCTCAAGCTGTTTTATTTGGCGTATTGTTGACTTTATGTCCCGGGTATCTGTGTTATTCATTGATTGTATAGTAATTGGGCTACCGCCGCCAATAAATTTATCTTTAATAGCTATTTTTTTAGTTTTTTTTCTGGTTATATACATAATACCACCCATATTCTATAAAAAAACAAAGTGCCATAATTTACACTTTGTTTTTTGTAATTATTTTTTTATCTAATAGTTTTTTTATCCCATAAGTAGCATCCAGTAAAGTAGAAATTGAAAAATCAGAATTCAAATAGTCAATAACCTTCGCCATATATTCAGACATATCCACTTCGACATACCAAGGCTGGTTTTTTAATTCTGTTGGGATATAGGTTAAATTAGTTGAATAAACCCTGGCAATAAGGTTTTCTTGATATGCCTTAACAAATTTGTCTATCCCTTCAGTAAATAAACCAAATGTCGAAGCTATATAAATCCTATTTGCTTTTCTTGCTTTAAGTTCATATGCTATATCTAAAACGCTTTCGCCAGAAGCAATCATATCATCTACAATTAAAATATCCATCCCTTCAACAGAGCTGCCGATATACTCATGGGTAATAATAGGGTTTTTGCCCCTAATAAGCCTGGTATGGTCCCGGCGCTTATAGAACAGGCCTGTATCCAATTTTAAAACCGAAGCATAATAAATAGCCCTATCCATTGCGCCCGTATCTGGTGATACTACTAACATTTTGGACCTATCGAATTCCAAATCATTTTCACTTTCAAGGATACTTTTAACTATATCATAAGTTGGATAAATATTATCAAAAGAAGCTAAGGGTATAGCATTTTGAATATTTGGGTCATGCACATCAAAAGTTAGTATATCTTTAACGCCCATGCGTTCAAGCTCTTGTAAAGCTAATGAACAGTCTAAAGACTCCCTGCCCTTTTTTTTATGTTGCCTTGAAGCGTATAAAAGGGGCATGATAACAGAAATCCTGCGGGATTTGCCACCAATTGCTGAAATTGTCCTCTTAATATCTTGAAAATGCTCATCAGGGCCTTTGTAATTTGTTTTTCCGTACATTTGATAAGTACATGAATAATTGCCAATATCACACAAAATAAAAATATCTCTTCCACGGACAGAATCTGCTAATTTAACTTTACCTTCACCGTTCGAAAAACGCTGGTCTTTTACAGGCATTATATAAGTATCTGGAATTGGGTAATCTGAATTAAATTGTTTTTTAAGTTCACGCCTTTTAATAATCTGCTTATCAACTTTTTTTCCAAGTTCCCGGGCGCTTTCTAAAGCTATGATCCCCAAGCTTCCATAGGGCCTATATACAGGGCTATTATTGTCCATTAAAAAAACTCCTCGTGAAATGACATTGTAATCGAATTTATATTGAGCGAAAAAATAATAAAAAAATACAAATATAGTATACAAGAGGACCAATTAAAAATCAATTAAAAATACTAATAATCAAATTGAAAAAAAATTTATTATTTTGATTAATTATTTTTTGAATTTATTTAATTTTGGAAATGTTATTGGGATTTTGGATACTTTGATTGGATTTAATGGTTAAAGGTTTGTAAAGGTTATGAGAAGTGTTTAAATAAAGAAATTATTTTAATGAGCAATCGATTTACTTAAAAATATAAAAAATATACCCAATCCTAAAAAATTAAATATGAACTGGGTATATTTTTTATATGCCCTTAAAAAAAAATTTTTTTACTTCTAAGACATCATTCGAAATTTGTTTTTTTAAATGCCCAATACTTGAAAACTTTATCTCTTCCCTAACCTTTTTATAAAAATATACTATAATTTCTTTTCCATAAATAATATTGTCAAAATCGAAAACATAAGTCTCTATTGTACGAGACCCGGAATTAAGCGTCGGGTTCTTGCCTATATTAGTTACCGAAGTATATAGCCTTCCGTTAATATTTGTTTTTGTAGCATAAATCCCATCACCAGGGATAAGCTTTTCCCCATCAGCTATTAAATTTGCTGTCGGGAAATTAAGCCTCCTGCCTATTTGCTTGCCAAGTACAACCTCGCTTTTAATAAAATAAGGCGAACCTAATGCTTCCTCCGCCTTATCAAATTCCGAATTTAAAATCCATTTCCTTATTTCTGAACTGCTTATTTTTTCACTGCCTAAATATAAATTCGGCTGGACTGATAAAAATACATTATGTTCTTTAACCAATTTTTTTAGAATATTTAAATCCCCAGATTTATCCTTGCCAAACTTGTAGCCTTCCCCAACAACCAGCGCCTTACACCCAAGCATATCTATTAAAAACCTTGCAAAAAACTGTTCTGGCGCCAAATTTGCAAACCCCCGTTCAAATGGGTATTCAATAAAGTAGCCCAACTCAAACTTATTTAGCAAGTATGCCTTCTCTTTTGATGTAATGATAAATTTAATGCCTTCTTGGCCAAGCACTGCCCTTGGGTGTGGATAAAAAGAAAAGACAACTGATTTTAAATTATGTGAATTAGCAATGCTAACCGTCTCTTCAATAAGTTTTATGTGCCCCCTATGGACACCATCAAAATTACCTATACAGACTACTGAGTTTTCTAATCTAAAGCCCTCGGGATCATTTATATATATCATTTTAAAATACCCCTTTAAGGATTGCTATAGAGCATTGTTAACGGCTTTATAAAATTCCCTTCTTTAATATAAATCCCGATTAAATCTTTTTCTCCGCTATAAATAAATATTTTTTTCCCGTCAATAATTTTATCAGAAGAATGGATATAATTTAAAGCCAACCTATTGCCATTAAACAAAAATTTATTGGCCGCAGGTTTTACAATAAATTTATCAAGCTTAAGGGCATCATCTATTGGTAATAATATCTTGCCTAACTCATTTTTGTCTACTAATCTTGAAAACTCATCAAGCTTTACAGAATTCTCAATTGCAAAGCTGCCTGACATAATCCGGGTAAGCGCGCCCATTACCCCCCCAACTAATAATTTGTCTCCAATATCAGCACAAAGCGAGCGTATATATGTACCTTTTGAGCAAAGGATATCTAACAAAATATTGCTTTCGGAAACAAATTCTAATACCTCAATTTTAAAAATAGTTACGGCCCTTTTCTTACGTTCAACCTCAAGCCCAGCCCGGGCCAGTTCATACAGCCTTTTCCCACCTTGTTTAATAGCGGAATACATTGGCGGTATTTGCTCTATTTCGCCAACAAACGAATTTATGGTGTTATAAATTAGTTGTTTATCAACAGATACTTCTTTTTTATCAATAATATTTCCCGATAAATCCAAAGTATCTGTCAAAACACCTAAAATAAGGTTTGCCCTATACCTTTTAACATCTGCAGTTAAATACTCAGAAATCTTGGTTGCCTTCCCTATACAGATTGGCAAAACCCCTTCTGCATCAGGGTCCAGGGTACCAGTGTGCCCTGTTTTCACCTTATTTAATTTTTTTCTTACTATATTTACAACATCATGGGACGTATATCCCTTTTCTTTATAAATATTAATTACGCCGTTTAACATTTTCTATTTCTTCCTGAATTTTAGTTTTTATAATAGCATAAACTTCATTTTTAGAACCAGAAAGTGTACAGCCGGCAGCGTTAACATGCCCCCCGCCACCAAAGGATTTTGCTAGTTCGCTAACATTAATAACCTTAGAGCGTAAGCTAACTTTAAAGATATTTTCTTCCGTTTCATAAATAAAAACGCCCGTGCATATATTATCTATATTCATCATATAGGTTATAATATAGTCTAAATCAGTCACATCGACATTCAATTCCTTCATTTCGCCTATTGTGAAGAAACTAAAAGCGACATCCCCATCGATAATTAAGTTTTGTACCCCTTTAGCTACAGACATAATTTCATTATAAGAGTACCTTGTCATTATTGACGAATACAGCTCTGAATGGTCAATGCCTAAGCTCATTAAATTAGCAACAATAGATACTGTTTCTGGTGTTGTATTCTTATACCTTAACCCACCTGTGTCATAAATCACCCCCGCATAAATAGCAGAAGCTATGTCTTTATCAAATATAATGAATTGGATAAATAATTTATACACAAGCTCGCATGTTGACGATAAAGTTTCAACATAGTTATATTGGGCAAAATTAGTATTGCTTATATGGTGGTCGATATTAATTGTCACTTTCGACCGGTTAAATAAATCTGCTGCTTTTTCATTAAGCCGCCTTACATCGCCACAATCCAGCGAAATAAAAACATCAGGCTTTATTTCATTACAATCCCCAGTAAAAATATTTTCTTCCCCGGGAATAATGTTATACCTATCTGTAAATTTATCCAAAATTATTTTAGGCTGTTTGCCAATTTTATTACAAATCATAGCAAGGGCAAGGCAGGCGCCAACCGCATCACCATCGGGTTTTATATGCCCAGCAATAATTATTTCGTTGTATGGTTTTATAATCTCTAAAATATTATCCACGATTAGGGTTCTCCTGTTGTGCTTCTTTAAGTAATTTAGCTATTTTCTCGCTCTGGTCTAAAGAATCATCCAAAATAAAAGTTAATTCCGGCGTGTTTCTTAAATTGATACGGGTAGCCAAAAGTTTCCTGATATACCCACTAGCATTTTTTAATGCCAAAAGGGCATCTTCTTTTTCTTTTTCATCGCCAAAAATACTAACATAAATTTTACAATATTTTAAATCTGTAGAAGTCTTAACATGGACAACTGTTGTTAAAACCCCAACCCTTGGGTCGGAAATTTCACTTCTTATTATATTAGCAGTTTCCCTTAATATTTCATCATTTATGCGCAATATCCTGTTGCCCATAACACCCTCCTTATCACCAGCATTTGCTAGCGTGGTATTTCCTCCATTACGTAAGCCTCTACTACATCGCCTAATTTAATATCATTATATTTATTAAAAAACAGGCCGCATTCATAACCTGTATTTACTTCCTTAACGTCATCTTTAAACCTCTTTAATGTATCAAGCGTACCTTCGTAAACAACAATATTGTCCCTTAAAATACGGACTTTTGCGTTACGGCTGATTTTGCCGTCTGTCACATAAGACCCCGCTATATTGCCAATATTCGAAGCCTTGAAAATTTGGCGTACTTCTGCATGCCCAGTAACTTTTTCTTGGTAAATTGGGTCAAGCATACCTTTAATAGCCGCCTGTATATCTTCAATTGCCCCATAGATTACACGGTATAGCCTTACATCAACTTTTTCATCTTCAGCTATTTTTTTAGCAGAGTTATCCGGCCTTACATTAAAACCAATAATAACCGCATTTGATGCCGAAGCAAGCATAACGTCAGATTCTGTTATTGCGCCTACGCCACCATGTATCGATTTAATCCTAACCTCGTCCGTTGATAGCCTTTCAAGGCTGGCTTTAACCGCTTCAACTGAACCTTGTACATCTGCCTTAACAACAATATTTAAATCTTTAACGTTACCCTGCTTGATTTGTGTAAACAGGTCATCTAAAGAAACCTTTTGGGTAGATTCTTTAAGCATGTCAATCCTGCCTTTTTTGACAAAGCTTTCAGAGATTTGCCTTGCGTGTTTTTCAGAATTAGCAACATTAAGTAAATCACCCGCTAAAGGGACTTCTGAAAGGCCTAAAATTTCTACAGGTGTAGAAGGGCCTGCCTTTTTCACTTTTCTGCCTTTATCATCAACCATTGCCCTTACTTTGCCAAAGGCTGTCCCAATTACGACAGGGTCACCTATTTTAAGTGTCCCCTCCTGTACTAATACTGTTGCTACAGGTCCCCTACCTTTATCTAATAAAGCTTCGATTACTGTGCCTTTAGCTTTTTTATTTGGGTTAGCTTTTAATTCTTTCATTTCTGACACAAGTATTATCATTTCCAATAAATTATCTATGCCTTGCTTGGTTTGTGCGGAAACAGGGACACATATAGTTTCGCCGCCCCAATCCTCTGCTACCAGCCCGTACTCAACCAATTCTTGTTTTACACGGTCCATATTCGCGCTAGGTTTGTCTATTTTGTTTATAGCTACAATAATATCAATCCCTGCAGCCTTTGCATGGTTAATTGCTTCTACAGTTTGCGGCATAACCCCATCGTCCGCCGCTACTACTAAAATAGCTATATCTGTAACCTGAGCACCGCGCATCCTCATAGCAGTAAAAGCCTCGTGGCCCGGCGTATCTAAAAATGTTATTGGCTTATCATCAATTGACACAGTATAAGCGCCAATATGCTGGGTTATCCCGCCTGCCTCAGAAGATGCAACTTTTGATTTACGGATGCTATCTAAAAGCGAAGTTTTACCATGGTCGACGTGGCCCATTACTACAACTATTGGAGGCCGCTCTTTTTTGTCTTCTTCTTTATCCTCTTCGTGCCCAAACGCGCTTTCTAATATATCTATTTCTTCCTCAGGCTTCTCTTGTTCTACCAAATAGCCAAACTCAACAGCTATATTGCTAGCCGTTTCAAAATCAATTTCTTGGTTTAAACTATCCATAACCCCTTGCTTCAACAAAAATTTTATGAGATGGTTAACCGGCTGGTTCATTTTTTCAGCAAATGCTTTCACTGTAATACTTTCAGCTATTTCAATTACTTTAATCTGCTCTGCTTCTTTTACCGGCGGCTTTTCTGCTACAGCTGCCCCTTTTGGTTGGTTCCTTTGGTTTTTATTTTTATAAAACCTTGTATTCTCTTTTTGTTCTAATTTATTTTTTTGTTCAAATTGGCTTTTATTCTCTTTATTAAAGTTTCTAGGCTCTTTTTTATTTTCAACTGGGGCTGCGGGTTTATGGTCCCTCTTATCTGAATTTAAAGATGGCCCCTTTTTAAAGTTGTTGCCCCTGTTGTCATTTTGCCTATATTGCCCTTGGTTCTGGCCGTCCGGCCTACCTGTATTGCTGCCCTGGGGCCTTGGCCTATATTGCCCTTGGTTCTGGCCGTCCGGCCTTCCTGTATTATTTCCCTGGGGCCTTGGCCTATATTGCCCTTGGTTCTGGCCTTCCGGTCTACCTGTACTAGTTCCCTGGGGCCTTTGCCTATATTGCCCTTGGTTCTGCCCCTCTGGCCTGCCTGTATTATTACCCTGCGGCCTTGGCCTATATTGGCCTTGGTTCTGGCCATCTGGCCTAGTTGTGCCTTGCCCGTTTGTATTACGGTTCTGATAATCCGGCCTATTGGAATATTGCCCTTGGCCTTCACGCCTCGGCCTATACTGCCCTTGGTTTTGGCCATCTGGCCTAGCTGTATTGCTAGCCTGGGGCCTTGGCCTATATTGCCCTTGGCTGTCTTGCCGGTTAACATTTTGTGTTTGGTTAGTTTGCCCATTTACGGTTTGCCCTTGATTATCACGCCTAACCCTATTTTGGCTTTGATTATCATATTTATTCCTATTTTGATTATTGTTTTGATTATTATTTTGGCTATAACTTCTGTTTTTGTTTTGATCATTTATCTTTTGGACTTCTAGTTTGTTATCTTCTGGAGCCTCTTTTGTATTAGGTTGTTCTTGTTTATTCTCATCTATCAAAGATTCACCAGCTTTCTTATTTTTAATGCCTACAGGGTTAAAATAATTAATGATTTTTGCCTTATCTTCATCTTCTACACCGGTCATATGGTTTTTCACACTTATACCGATTGTCTCAATCTTCTCAATTAATTCTTTATTACTTACATTCAATTGCTTTGCTAATTCATAAATTCGTATCTTCGACAATAAAATGCACCTCTCTTTCCTTGTTAATTGTTTTCTATTCAATTTACTGTTCTTCTTCTACTTTTATTAAAGCCCGTATCTTATTTGCAAAATTATCATCTGTTATAACTATAGTCGACCTATTTTCCTTCCCTATAGCAGCATTAAGCTCTACCCGCATACCATAAACAAAACAATCTATTTTATAAAAAAAACTTTTATTAATAAATTTTTTTTTCGTATTGTCAGAAGCTTCTTCAGATATAATTACCAGCCTTGCCAGTTGAGCTTTAAGGGCATTTTCGCAAAGTGCCTCACCTGAAACTAGTTTCCCTGCCTTTTGGCATAAGCTTAATAGCGACTTTAACCTTCTATCCATGTAATTTTTCCAATTCTAATTTAAACTTATCATATATTTCTTTTGGGACAGCCTGTTTAAAAGACCTCTCAAGCCCTTTCGATTTCTGGGCTTTTTGCAAACATTCTAAATTAGGGCAAATATAGGCTCCCCTGCCTGATTTTTTTCCAGTGAAATCTATGTCAAAATTCCCATCAATATCTTTAATAACCCTTACCATTTCTTTTTTTGCCTTCATCTCTTGGCACCCTGTACATTTTCTTAGCGGAATTTTCCTCGGCATGAGCATCCCCCTTTTTATATGCTATTATCAACTTCCCCGTCGTTTGCGAAATCTAATATTTTATCCAGTTCATCAATAAAATTTGTAGTTTTCGCTTGGTTCTCACTTTTAATATCTATTTTCCAACCAGTAAGCTTAGCTGCCAGCCTGGCATTCTGCCCTTCTTTTCCAATAGCTAATGAAAGCTGGTGGTTTGGTACGACAATCTTAGCCGACTGCTCCTCTTTATTTAATTCAACTGCAACGACTTTACTTGGGCTAAGCGAAGCCATAATAAATTCTTCAGGCGATTCGCTATAATTAATAATATCTATCTTTTCACCCCGTAGCTCATTAACAATAGCATTTACGCGGTGGCCATTAGGGCCCACACATGCCCCAACAGCATCAACATGCGGATTTTTTGAATAAACCGCTATCTTAGTCCTGCTTCCGGCTTCCCTTGAAATAGATTTTATTTCAACAACGCCATCTTTCACCTCAGGCACTTCTAATTCAAACAGCCTTTTTACCAAATCCGGGTGCGTCCGTGAAACATTAACTTGAGGCCCCTTTGTCGTTTGCTTAACCTCTAAGACATAAACCCTTATCCTATCGTTAATGTTATACTCTTCTTTCGGCGCTTGCTCAGACATAGGTAGAAGTGCTTCTATTTTACCAAGGCCAATAATAACATTTTTTCTGTCTTTCCTCTGAATTGTGCCAAAAACAATTTCTTTTTCTTTAGTGATATACTCCCCAAACAAAATATCGCGCTCAGCTTCGCGGACCTTCTGAACCACCACCTGTTTAGCTGTCTGGGCGGCAATCCTGCCAAAATTGCGGGGGGTTACCACGATGTCAACTATGTCCCCTAAATCATACGTAGGCAGGATCCCCTGGGCCTCTTCCAAGCTAAGCTCTAAAAGCGGGTCCAACACTTCTTCAACAACTTCTTTTTGTGCAAACACTTGGACATTGCCAGAATCCCTGTCAATAATCACTTTAATATTCTGGCTGGTTCCAAAATTCTTTTTACAAGCCGAAACAAGCGACGTTTCAACAGCTTCTAAAATAATCTCTTTACTGATGCCTTTTTCCTTCTCCAATTGGTTTAGGGCATCAATAAATTCGGAATTATTGTGCATTTCTAATTATCCTCCATACCTTTCCAATAATCGTTAATGTTACTTAAAAAACCACCGCAAGCCTACAAGAAGCCACATTCTTTTTATCAAATTCTAGTATTCCCTCACCATCTTTAATAAAAATAATGCCGTCTTTTAAACCCGCCAGTTCACCGGTAAAACTTTTCTGCTTATTTATGGGCTTATAAAGCTTTATATCAACAACACTACCAGTATACTCAGCGAAATCAGAATCTTTTTTAAGTAGCCTATCTATACCCGGAGATGAAACTTCCAAAATATAAGCGTGTTCAATTGGGTCTTTTTCATCTAGAAATTTGCTTACATACCTTGTTACGGATTCACAATCACTAATAGAAATTACTTTGCTTTTATCAATATTATCAATATAAATCCTTAAATACCAATTAGGGCCTTCCTTAACATATTCTATATCATACAGCTTTAACCCGTTTTCGCTAAGGAGCCCCAGTATGTTTTTTTCTACTAACTCTAATACTTGTTTACTATTCATAATACTCATCCCCACATTATTTCATGTATAGCTGGCAACTTTTATTCAGGCTACCCCAATAAAAAAGGTTCCAAACAATAGATAAGAGTGGGCGTAAACCCACTCTTAATTAAGTAATTTTATTTATAATAACACTGAAAAACTATTATTTCAAGTGTTTAAAAGAAAACTCAGCAAAATTTTTTATTTAAGCCACTATTAAATCAAAAAATCTACTGCAGGGTCAATCGAATTTGAAGCATCCATTCCGCAATTCCTCGAAGAAAAATAAACGCACACCCTACAATTAGGGGCTGTGCTTCTACTTTGGTATTTTGTAAATATGTCATTCTCAAGAGATTTAAAATTACTGCATGCTTTATTTTTATTGTATCCGCTCATGGCCATTAACCTCCAAAAATAAATAAATTCTTTATACAGTTATCTTTGACCTATATACAAAAAATATACAATATATTTTGGAAGGTTTAATTTTTATTCTAAATAATCTTTCAATTTTTTAGACCTGCTGGGATGGCGTAACTTTCTTAGCGCTTTCGCTTCTATTTGCCTAATGCGCTCACGTGTGACATTAAATTCTTTCCCTACTTCTTCAAGTGTCCTTGCGCGGCCATCGTCAAGCCCAAACCTTAACCGCAGTACTTTTTCTTCCCTATCTGTCAATGTATCCAAAACCTCCATAAGCTGTTCTTTTAATAAAGTAAAAGCTGCAGCTTCTGCTGGGGCCGGTATATCATCGTCCGGTATAAAATCCCCAAGGTGGCTATCCTCTTCTTCACCTATTGGCGTCTCTAATGACACAGGTTCCTGGGCAATCTTCATAATTTCCCTAACCTTTTCAACCGGCATCTGCATTTCCTTAGCTAATTCCTCCGGAGCAGGCGCACGCCCCAATTCTTGCAATAATTGCCTTTCAACACGCATTAATTTATTTATGGTTTCTACCATATGCACAGGTATACGTATTGTCCTAGCCTGGTCAGCAATAGCTCGGGTTATTGCCTGCCTAATCCACCAGGTAGCATACGTGCTAAATTTAAACCCTTTTCTAAAATCAAATTTTTCAACAGCCTTAATAAGCCCTAAATTTCCTTCTTGTATAAGGTCTAGGAACAGCATACCCCTTCCGACATATCTTTTAGCAATACTGACAACAAGCCTTAAGTTTGCTTCAGATAAACGCTTCTTAGCTACCTCGTCGCCCTGCTCCATCCTCCTGGCCAATTCAATTTCTTCTTCAGCACTTAAAAGCGGGACTTTCCCAATCTCTTTTAAATACATCCTTACATGGTCATCAATGTTAATACTTGAATCCACAGTGATATTAAGGTCAATCACTTTGTCTATGTCATCCTCAATAACAGCAGAGCCTAATATATCAATGCCTTGTTTCTCTATATAATCATATATTTTATCTATTTGCTCTGGATCAAGCTCCAAATCAGCCAAAAATTCGGCTATCTCTTTATAGTCAAGCACTGATTTTTTCTTTTTTCCGTATGCAATTAACTCTTTAACTCTGTTAGCCACCAAGCTATCGTCTAGGGATTTCAAGACAACCCTTCCTTTCCTGTGTTGTTTACTATTTTAACCATCTATTAAAGTAATATACAATTTATTTAAATTTCTCTTTTTAATTGATAAATTTTGAGTTTGATTAAAACTATCGTCGCCATTTAAAGCCGAGAGCCCTTCTAATTCTAAATCGATGTTATGCCTTTTTATCAACCTGATTTGATCATTTAAGGCTTTTTCAATAAGCTTATAATCATCCAGGGCTATAGCTGTGCTAAAGGCTTCTGAAACAACACTTTGGTCACCTTGAGACTCAAATTTGCTAACAATATCCGCCGGATAAATACTCGCCCCCTTCTCGTGCAACCCATAAATTATTCCTAACAATTTCCTATATACTTCTGTCGACAACTCATCTGGTTTTAAAATTGCCTTCACTTTCAAATATATGTTATGATCGCTACTGATAATATATATTAAACCTTTGTTCGCTTCGAGCAGCCCTTTTTCCAAATTGGTGTTCTTTGGGCGGTAAATTTTTTTCTGGGTATTAACGCCTATATCCGTTATTTTAGTATGCGAAATTGACTCGATATGTGATTTAATAGAGCTAACAGATATATTTGTAATTTTTGAAATTTCTTCAGTATATGCATCAATTAAAACTTTATCTCCTAAAGAGGATAAGATTTTAGAAACCTCATACGTAAACTCTATTTTTTCTTCTGTGTTTTGTAAATTATATTTACCTTTAAGCAAATTGACTTGATATGTTATATAATTATCAGCCGACCTAATAAAGCCAGCTAATTTTTCACTGCCAAAGCGCTTTATAAATTCATCTGGGTCCTTAGCCCCGCTTAGTGTAAGGGCTTTAGCTTTAATACCGGCCCCTGTCAAAATATTTATTGCCTTAAGCGTAGCCTTTACCCCTGCTTCATCGCTATCAAACAAAATTGTTACCGAATTTGAATACTTTCTTATTACCGAACTGTGGTTCGCATTAAAAGCTGTACCTAAGCTGGCAATTGCATTTGTAAACCCGGCTTGGTGCATACTTATTGTATCTAAGTACCCCTCGACTAAAATAAATTCATTTGGTGCCCCTTTTCTGGCAAAATTTAAAGCAAATAAATTTTTAGATTTGTCAAATACCAGTGTTTGTGGGGAATTTAAATATTTAGGCATGCCATCGCCCAAAACCCTTCCCCCAAAACCAATCACTTTCCCCGATACATCAAAAATAGGGAACATAAGCCGGTTAATAAATTTATCTATAAAAACCCATGGCTGCTTTTTACTCTGTATAACAAGCCCTGATTCTT
>JAITVM010000163.1 GCA_031285815.1 Clostridiales bacterium
TTAAGGTCACAGATAATACCGTCTTCTTTATAGCCTAACAATGCTTTTGGCTTATCCAAAACTTCCATTAACGACTCTGATAACGCTGCCAATGCAAATACTTTTTGCATATATGTAAGCGTAGGGCCCTTAATGGTTTCCATAACCTTATTCCGCATATTTTCTAATAAACTATCTGAATTTAACATATTGCCACTCCCTGCTAAAGGTACAATGTACACTTTTATATTATAAACTACAATTTGATAAAAAAAAATGCCACTTGTCATTAATTTATTATTCTGATTTATTATTATTAATAAAATATCTTACACCCTTAATGCATTCACTGTTAATTAAGATTTTCCCTTTTTCGAGCTTAATTAACCCCAATGCCGCAAATTTCGCTATTACCCTATTAACCGTGCGCACGCTTACGCCGATTGATTCAGAAATAAACCCCCTACTCTCCGATATTTTAACTTCTGGCTTGTTGGCTTCTTTATAAGCCCTTTCCATATAAAAAGCCAGCTTCATTTCAGAATTGTAGAGGATATTGACGCCATTAGTTTTAGACAAGTTGCAAAGCGACTTCCCAAGGCGGACCGAAACATCTATCGTAAAACTATGGTAACGTAAAAACCAGCCGTAGTATATATCTTTTGGGATACTAATATAGCTGCAGTCTGTAAGCGCCATAATTGTGCTAATGATTGCTGGTTCACCGGCTATTAGCTCCAATTCGTTAATAGCTTTATATTTTCCGATGCGTTCTGTTACATAGCTCTTGCCATTTTCATTTTCTAAAAAAACACTCAAATCCCCTGAAACTGTTAATAGGATATAGTCATAGTAGTCGCCGGCTTTTGCTAAAAATTTTTTTGCCTTGGCAGACTTTAGCTTACAGTAATCTATGCCATTGTATTCTACTGTGCTAAATAACTTACTTAAATATACGTCGTTTTTTATTACCTCAATTAGGCCCATAATTACTCCTACTAAATTTGGGTTAACGCTTGCTGCTGTTACTCATGGAAATTATTTTTAGAGGCTACCGCATTCACTTCACTTAACCTTTTAAATTGCCATAAAAAGAATTAGTTCCGATATATATATATTACACGATTTAAGCAGGCTAATAAAGGCCTTGCAGCTTCCAAATTATACAATATATCAGGCCCCGGCTTGCAAAGCACAGGCCAAACAGGTTACCATTATGTGAGGTGAATAAATTGAAGCCCATAATAATTTTATTGATGTTTTTTCAAATCTTCTATATAAATGTAGTAAATGCAAACTCTGCCCAAATAATAAACTCCGGCAGCAATGAATATAAATCGGTTATGCTTACCCCGGAAATATATAATAATTGTGGGCAGGGGCTTTTAGATATAAGGGTACTGGGCAGCTCCGGTACTGAATTGCCATATTTTATTAATTCCCATAGCCTTGAAGAAAAGGCTTCACGCTATGGTACAACATTAATAAACTCTTTTACTAAAGGCAACGATTTTTATTTTGATTATGAAGTTTCTAACCTAACCGGCCAAGAGGTTATTTCTACAAGCATACAAATCGAAACAACCGATACAGAATTCGCTAAGGAAATACGCCTACTGGGCTCTTATGACAATATCAAATGGGAAAATATAATTAACCAGCCTATATACTCTATCGGCAATAGTGATGGCTTAGAGGTATTTTTTGGCCAAGGGCTGGCATATAAATATTTTAGGTTTATTGTTGAGGATAATATAGAACAAATAAGTTTTAATAATGTCTGGTTAAAACATGACCCAGATATTTTTTATAATAAACGTTTTATCCAAAAATTAATAACCAGCTATTCTATTGAAGAAAATGGAGATAAGTCAGTAATCTCAATTGATGGGGTTAAAAACTTAAAAGCCCAGGAGCTTTCTATAATAGCCGACGGGAATTTTAGACGGGGCATTAGTATGCCCGGGCTATTGCCCGATAGCTTCCTATTATATAATTTTAAAATAGGTAGCGGCCCATATATCAGTACCCCCTTAAAATTAGATGGGTTAACAATTAATGATAGCCCGCTAATTTTAGAAATTGATAATAGCAGCGGTAACCCAATAAGCATAAAAAGTATCGAGCTAAGCTATTATTCTGATGAACTGATTTTTAAATCTGATGGCAGCAGCAGCTATACTGTTGAATTTGGTTTTAGGCAAACGCCCAGCCCTTTGGATACAGGCACAAATAAGGCGGATATTTTAAGCCAGCCTATAGACCGGCTGGATTTTGAAAATTATAACATATCTGATAACGGCCCATATTTTTTTGGTATTTTTAACCTCCAATTTTTTTTATTACTGCCCGTTTTAATAATAATAGCGGCCGCCGCCATAAAAATGAATATAAACAAAAAAATTAAACGGAAGCAAAAAAAACATTGAATTTCTCTATATATAGAGTATAATACTAATATGTTACTATATACTGTGTTGGAAAGGACGAAATTATGTATTCGGCATTTAACAATGATTACGAGATTAAGCATGTTTCAAAAAGGGACGGAAGGGTAACAAATTTTGACGAGGAAAAAATAATCAACGCTATTAAAAAATCTTTTCAAGCCTCTGATGAGTTTAGGCCCTATTTATACTATAAAAGTATAGCGTCAGACGTAATTAACCAATTATATATCAAAAAAATTGACAAGCCAAGTGTTGAGCAAATTCAAGACCTGGTAGAGGAAGCTTTAATTAGGGACAACCACCCGAAGGTCGCTAAAAATTATATTTTATACAGGGCTGAACGCACCCGTATCCGGGAAATGAACACAAGGCTAATGAAAGTGTACGAGGATATTACATTTAAAGATTCCGAATCCAGCGATATTAAACGCGAAAACGCAAACGTAAACGGCGATTCCGCTATGGGCACTATGCTTAAATACGGTTCGGAAGGCGCAAAACAATTTTATGAGATGTTTGTATTAAACCCTGAACACGCTAAGGCCCATAAAAACGGCGACATACATATACATGATTTAGATTTTTTGACAATGACTACTACCTGCTGCCAAATTGATTTAATAAAATTATTTTCCGGCGGTTTTAGTACAGGCCATGGGAATTTACGTGAACCGAATGACATAGCCAGTTATTCCGCGCTTGCCTGTATAGCGATACAGTCTAACCAAAATGACCAGCACGGCGGCCAAAGCGTTGCGAACTTTGATTATGCATTAGCTTTAGGCGTTAGGAAAACATTTATTAAGCAATACCGCGATAATTTAATAAAAGCACTTGATTTAATGTGCCAGATTAGCGCCGACGCAGAAATAAAAAATATTCAAGAAGAAATTTGGGGCTCTGGCACCGAGCTTCGGGTTAATAACTACGAAGGTTATTTAACGCTCGAAAAAGCCGGGCTATTAAAGCTTGGGATAAGTAGCCAGGATATAGATAAATGCCAAAGGTCCGCAATAAAGTTTGCTGAAAAATCTACTGACAGGGCAACCTTTCAAGCTATGGAGGCTTTTATCCATAATTTAAACACCATGCATTCCAGGGCCGGGGCACAAACGCCTTTTTCTTCAATTAATTATGGGACCGATACAAGTGCCGAAGGGCGCATGGTAATAAAAAATATCCTGCTTTCGCTGGAAAGCGGCTTAGGCAATGGCGAAACCCCAATCTTCCCAATCCATATTTTCAGGGTCAAGGAAGGCGTTAACTATAACGAAGGCGACCCAAACTATGATTTGTTTAAACTGGCTATACGTGTTTCTGCAAAAAGGCTGTTCCCAAATTTTTCGTTCCAGGATTCCAGCTTCAATATAAAATATTATAAAGGTACACCCGAAACAGAAATAGCTTACATGGGTTGTAGGACCAGGGTAATTTCCAATATACATGACCCACAGAACGAAATTACTTATGGCCGCGGAAATTTAAGCTTCACATCAATTAACTTGCCGCGTATCGCCTTAAACGCTAATAAAGATATTGATTTGTTTTTTGAAATTTTAGGGGATAAACTGGATTTGTGCGCAAACCAGCTTTTGGAGCGGTTTGAAATACAGGCATCCAAACGTGTGAAAAATTTCCCGTTTTTAATGGGCGAAGGTATTTGGCTTGATAGCGGCAAATTGAATATTAATGACAATTTGCGTGAAGTGTTAAAGCATGGGACACTATCCATTGGGTTTATTGGGCTTGCAGAAGCACTTACCGCTTTAACCGGCCACCATCACGGCGAAAACGAATTTTCCAGGGAATTAGGGTTTAAGATAGTTAAATTCATGCGGGAAAAAACCGATGCCTTAGCAGAAGGGCATAAGCTTAACTTTTCACTTTTGGCAACACCTGCAGAAGGCTTATCCGGCCGTTTTGTAAAAATGGACAAGAAAATTTTTGGCGAGGTTAAAGGGGTTACAGATAGGGATTACTATACAAACTCCTTCCACGTGCCAGTTTATTATAATATATCCGCTTTTGAAAAAATATCTGTCGAGTCGCCATACCATGAATTAACTAATGCCGGGCATATAACTTATGTTGAATTAGATGGCGACCCCAGCAAAAACTTAGCCGCCTTCGAAAAAATAGTGCGCCATATGAAGGAATCTAATATCGGGTATGGGTCAATAAATTTCCCCGTAGATAGGGACCCGGTATGCGGCTACTCCGGCATTATAAATGAAACCTGCCCAAAATGCGGGCGCGAAGAAGGCAATATACCTTTCGAGCGGATACGCAGGATCACCGGTTATTTAGTGGGTACACTTTCACGTTTTAATAATGCAAAGCTCAGCGAAGTAAAAGATAGGGTGCGCCACCGTTGAAAGAATTAAAAATAAAAGTGGCTGGCATTGTAAACGATTCAATTGTTGACGGCCCCGGGTTAAGGCTTTCTATATTTGCACAGGGCTGCCCGCATAATTGTGAGGCATGCCACAACCCATCCACCCATGACCCCGCTAAGGGATATTATGTTTCTGTTGGCGAAATTATCAGGATGGTTGAAAAAAACCCCTTGCTAGATGGCGTTACTTTTACTGGCGGCGAGCCTTTTTCCCAAGCTGCTGAATTTGCACACTTAGCCGGCATATTAAAAAATATGGGCCTACACATAGTAATATACACAGGCCACATATTTGAAAATTTACTCGAAACCGGAACCTACAGGGGGCTTTTAGTAAATACGGATATTTTAATAGACGGGCCATTTATCCAGGCAAAAAAAACTTTAGGCCTGCCCTTCCGTGGCTCTTCTAACCAAAGGCTAATAGACGTTAAGGCTTATTTTTCCGGAAAAAGCAATTATATTATAGAATAAGTATTTAATAAATGAGTATTTAATAATTTAAGCGCAGCCAAAATAGGTAATGTTTTGGCTGCGCTTAAATATTAGCATTAATTTTTTACTTACCCCCGGTTGTTGCAATATATTATATCGAACAAAAATACTACGAAAAAGAAAGCAAAAGCAAAACCTGCTACGGTAATAACCTCATAATGCCAATCTAAAACCCCAACCAACCCAATCAGCGAAAACCCAAGCATACCCATTAAAGCAAAAAACCTGACTAAGCCATGAAAAAAACCTACCCTATGCTTTTCTATAACAGTAGCTTTGCTAACGGCGCTTACCGAATTATTTATTGTTACGCCCCTATGCCGGCTATCCATTGCGCCACTGCTGCCAGTAATTTTTGCATGTACATTTGTGCCCTTCCTTATCCCATCTATTATTACAGACACATGCTCTTTACAATAAAAGCGCCCCTCTATCTCCACTAAACAATCTTCACAAAAAAGCTTCCCGCAGTATACGCACGAACCGCTTGCTTCCCTCTGGCCATGATTTACACAATTCACAACATCATCTCCTTAAACAAATAAACTTATACCATCATTTAAACATCCAAGATACACGTACATATAAAAATACGCCTAATGCATTAAATATGTTTGCACAAAAATATTAAGAAATTCTGAAGGTTTTCTGGATTTTCACAAACATTGCGGAAACTTAAAGGGTATGTACAACTGTTTGAAGAATATATTTAACAAACTATTGATAG
>JAITVM010000206.1 GCA_031285815.1 Clostridiales bacterium
CTGCTAGACCCTAATTTATTAGCTTATAAAGACCGCGTAGAGCTTTTGCAACAGCTTGTAGACAGCAGAGCCTACATAGACTTTACACAGGGTTTAGATATCCGCTTTATGACCTAGGAAACCGCACAGCTTATCATGCAATGCAAAATCAAAATGATACATTTCGCGTGGGATAAAGAAAAAGACAGTACCCTTATTCTAAAAAAACTCCTTGAATTCAAAAATATCACAAAACTAAATATGCGTAGCGTGGCGGTTTATGTGCTTGTGAATTTTGACACCAATTTTGAATTTAACCTGCAGCGGATTTATACGCTTCGGGATTACGGGTTTACTCCTTACGTTATGATTTATGAGAAGGAAAAAGCGGAACAAAAATATAAGCATTTGGCGCGTTGGGTAAATTCAAAGGTTATTTTTCGAACGGTGAATAAATTTGCGGATTACAACCCACGCTTGCATTAATCCTAATTAACCCACAGTTTAAATTTAGCCGTTCTTTTTTTAATCTTTTATTTGTGCGGTTTTAAATCGGAATCTTTATCAAGTTGAAAGGGGGGATTTTTATAAACACCTTCATGTATATTTTTATAGCTGTAATGGGCGCGGTTTTGGCGTTTATGGCGTACATGAACCACCACACTTTAGACAATATCAAGGCTAAAAATGTGGGAAACGGTCAGCACGGTAACGCGCGTTTCGCCACACCAAAGGAGCTTAACAAAACTTATCATTTCTTAAACTATGAACCGCAAAACTGGCGTAAGGGCATTGACCGTCCAACAATTCAGGGAACAATTTTAGGTTATCGGGAAACGCCGCGTTTGCTTCGGCTTGTGCCTGATATAAAAAAAGCGCGGTGATGTTACGGTTGAAGGGCATAGACTGTCATTCTCCCGAAAAATAACAGCCCTGCTTGACCCTGATGATGTGCATACGTTAATGATAGCAGCGTCCGGCGCGGGTAAAACAGCCTGTTTCACCTATCCTAACATTGAATATGCCTGTGCCTGCGGTATGTCATTTCTGGTAACAGACACAAAAGGGGATATTTATGGAAATACCGCCACAACAGCCGAAAAATATTACGGCTACGCCATAGGGATTATAGACTTGCGTAATCCCATAAAAAGCCACGGCATAAATATGTTAAACCTTGTGAACCACTACACGGATTTGTACCTGAAAGACGGAAACCTCACACACAAGGCAAAAGCCGAGAAATACGCCAAAATAACGGCTAAAACAATTATCTATTCCACAGGTCAAACGGACTTCGGGCAAAACGCATATTTCTACGATACAGCGGAATCTATTATTACCACAACAATTTTATTACTTGCTGAGTTCAGCCCGCCAAATACAAGCCATATCATAAGCGTTTATAAGCTGATTCAAGAGCTTATTGAACCGTCAAAGGTAATAGGCGTTAGCAATTTCAAGCTGTTCATCGACAAATTAACGCCGGAGCATAAAGCCCGTTGGTTTGCAGGGGCAGCGCTTAACTCCAACGAACCACAGTTGTTAAACGTGTTTTCTACAGCCCTGTCACGGCTTAACGGATTTATTGATAGTGAACTTGAACAGATTTTATGTTTTGACAGTTGTATCAATACCGAAAGCTTTTGCAGGGGCAAAACGGCCTTATATGTGGTTTTACCCGAAGAGGATAATACAAAGCATTTCCTTGTGTCGCTCATAATCCAACAGATGTACAGGGAAATTCTGTTAATCGCTGACGAAAACGGCGGCAAGCTCAATGACTGCGTTATGTTCTATCTGGAAGAAATAGGCACACTTCCAAAGATTGACAACATGGAAATGATTTTCAGCGCGTCAAGGTCAAGGCACGTTTCCATTATCGCAAATATACAATCCTTTCAGCAGCTCAGGCAGAAATACGGCGCGGAAGGGGCAGACATTATTATTGATAACTGCCAAAACACCATAACAGGCGGTTTCGCGCCCAACGCCACAAGCGCGAAAACTATAAGCGAATCATTAGGCAAGCAGACAATTTTAAGCGGCAGTATTTCAAGGGGTAATAAAAATGACAGCACAAGCCTACAGATGATAGCGAAGCCCTTAATGAGCATTGAGGAATTAAAAACAATGCCGAAGTTTAGGTTTATCGTTATGAAAACAGGAAAGCACCCTATGAAAACGGATTTAAAATTATTTTTCAAATGGGGCGTTACTTTTGAGGAGCAATACGAGGTAAAAGCTCAAGCCGAACGCAAAATAGCGTATGCCAGTAAGAAGGAAATCGAAGAAGCTATCATAAAAAATTCACTTGAAATACAAAAGAGGAATCAACAGGCAGAACAGCAGCAGAAAAAAGCAGAAGAGCCACAAAACCCGCCCGAACCCAAAGAGCAAGAGCCTAATAATAAAAAAGAGCCTAACCCGTCGGATAGAAAAGACGAAGATTTTCCCCTTCCGGGTGTAAAAGATGATTTTAAACGGCAGACCAGAAAGGGGCGTGACGATAGATGTTGACGCATTTAAGCCTTTTCTCGGGAATAGGCGGTTTTGACATTGCGGCTGATTGGGCGGGTTTTATCACAGTAGGTCAATGCGAATACGCCGATTTTCCCACGGAGATTTTAAAGAAACATTGGCCCAAAGCGCAGCGCTGGCGGGATATTAGAGATTTGACGGGGGGGGGGGGTGATTTTTATTAGCGAACCGGCCTACGAACAGTTAAAATTATTTCAGGCGGGTTTCCGTAATGACTT
>JAITVM010000284.1 GCA_031285815.1 Clostridiales bacterium
TAAAGACGAGGACATGGAGGAAGAGCGGCGCCTGTGCTATGTGGCAATTACTAGGGCAAAAGAATATTTGTATTTAACTTATGCTAAATATAGGGTATTGAGGGGGGAAGGGTCGTACCAGTCGCCATCAAGGTTCCTATTAGAGATACCGCTGGAATTTTTTCACGAAGGGGCCCAAAAGGCCCATGAAACTATTGGCCCAAACCCGGAAAATATATTGGATAACAAAAATATATTGGATAACAAAAATATATTAAATACCAAAAAGATATTGGTGCCAAAAAATATTGTTTTGGATTTTGTTGTTGGGGATAACGTGGTACAGGACAGGTATGGCGTTGGCAAGGTTACTGAAATACGGCCCGCCGGTGCTGATTATGAAGTAACAATTAAATTTGAAAAATTTGGCGTTAAGAAATTTATGGCGGCTTTATTAAAAATTAGAAAGGCTTGATCGATTATATAATGAACGAAATAATGAAAAGTATTTATGCACGGAAATCTATGCGCGCTTTTGAAGAAAAAGAGGTACCGGAAAACATAAAAGAAGAACTGATAAATGCGGCCCTTCAGGCGCCGACAGCAGGCAACCAGGTTTTATATAGCATATTGGAAATAAGTGATGAGGGGCTAAAAGAAAAGTTGGCTGTAACCTGCGATAACCAGCCATTTATTGCGAAGGCACCGCTTGTGCTTGTTTTTTTGGCGGATTGCAGGCGCTGGCTGGATACATATAGGTTTGCAAATATAAAAGCGCGGGAACCGCTAGCAGGGGACATGCTTTTGGCTATTGAGGATGCTATGATAGCGGCGCAGAATACAGTTGTGGCTGCAGAATCTTTTGGCCTGGGCTCTTGTTATATTGGTGATATTTTAGAAAATTATGAGCAGCACGTAGAATTATTAAATTTAGATAAATACACTATACCAATAAGTATGGTGCTTTATGGCTACCCAACAAAGGTTCAAAAAGATAGGCAAAAGCCTACACGGGTAGACAAAAAATATGTTGTGTTTAAAAACCAATACCGCAGGTTGAGCGGGGGCGAACACAGGGATATGATTGAAGGGGCACACCCTTCCATAGATTTTGATTCTTTTGTTAAGGCTTTTTGTGAACGTAAATATATGTCTGGTTTTTCAAAAGAAATGTCACGTTCGGCAGAGATGTACATAAAGAATTTTATGGGTTTGTAGCTTTAAATAAACAGGTTAAACATGACTTTGGGGGGATGTTGCATGTTTTACGAAAGCCCTTTGCTTGATAAATTCACTGCTAATATTATTAATGTGGCAGAAAGAAATGATTTGTGCTATGTTACGCTGGATAGGACTGCTTTTTATTATGGGGGAGGCGGCCAGCCGTGCGACTTAGGGTTTATAGATGGTATTGAGGTTAAAGATGTAATACTAATAAGCGGTGAAATTGTGCATGTGCTTGAAAGCAAACCGTTCCACTTTGATAATGTTGAGTGCGTAGTTGATATTGGCCGGAGGCGTGATTATATGCAGCAGCATTTGGCACAACATATCATTTCAGGGTGCTTTTATAATTTGTACGATAAAAATACATACAGTATACGTTTAGGCAGCCAGGTTTCGACTGTAGATATAAATGGCTATGTTTCAAAGGAAGAGGTTTTGGAGGTTGAGCGGCTGGCAAACAAGGTTGTACAGGATGGTTTAGAAGTACAGTCATTTGTGCCGGAGCCTTTAGAGGCTAGGCATTTAGATTTACGCAGGGCATTGCCGCCTGTAGACAAGGACATTAGGATTTTAAAAATTGGGGACTTCGATATAAACGCATGCTGTGGCATACATTTTAATTCCACGTCACATGTTATGTTTATAAAAATAAAAAAATTTGAAAACTATAAGGGCAACACACGTATAGAATTCTTGGCCGGGAAACGGGCTACAGATTATGTTTTGTTAAGGGACTATTATTTTGATGAGATATGTAGGCGTTTTAATACAAATGGCGATAACGCGATTAATGCGATAAACAACCTGGAAGGAAGGGTAACTACCTATGTTGAGGATAACAAAAGCCTCAACCAAAAATATATTAACCAGATTTTTGGCGGTATTTTAAAAAATGTAGAATCCTTTCAAGATATAAATATATATAAATATACATTTGAAGAAAAACCGGCAATTCTTAAAAATATTAGCGAACGGATAATAAGGGGCAATAACAACAATATTTGCCTATTTGCAAATACAGAAGGGGATAAGGTAATATTCCTATTTGCTTCATCCAGCAACTTGAAGGTTGATATGGAGATTGTACTAAGGCAAGTTATGCAAAAAATAAATGGAAAGGGCGGAGGGGGCCAGTATCTTGCCCAAGGCAGTGCAGAGTCTGTAGATATTGAGTTCTCCTTAGATTACGCTACTGAGGTTATAAAACTATACATATGATATTTTTTATATGTGCTTTATATGAGCCGGCAAGGGGTTATATAAACGCTTTAAATTTGACTGAAACAAAAGGCTTATTTTTAGGGGGCGAGGTTAGCGTTATTATTTTAAATGAAGCTACCCTATTGTCAAAAGTTTTTTCTGAATATAAGCCTTGC
>JAITVM010000297.1 GCA_031285815.1 Clostridiales bacterium
GTATGATTTCGTTTATAGTTTTACCCCATTCATCAATTGTATCATTCAGCCATAAAAGCGATACCTCGGTACGGTGCGTCATAATTTCTTCTGCAGGCTTATCATCAAAATCAAATAAATTATGGATAAATTCCATCTCTTCATGGTCAATTGCGCCCTTCTCGCCCCCGGCATCAACCATTAGCCTTATCTCTTCTTCCGTAACCTCCTCCTCGTTTGCGTTAGGGTCTATCCCAACCAAACGCAATGCGGCATTAGTAGATAGGGTTAAAAACCAAATTATTGGCGAGAATATTTTTGATATTATAAATACCAGCCCGGATAACGAAAGCCCAATAGTCTCGGCGTGTGACATCGCCACCCTTTTTGGCACTAATTCCCCAAAAACCAAAGTAAAATAAGATAATACTAAAGTTATAGTTATTACAGAAATTGTATTAAGCGTTGGTACAGGAACCCTAACGCCTACCTTAATAAGAAATTCTGTAAGCAAACTGGCAAAATTATCTGCCGCAAAAGCACTGCCCAAAAACCCGGCAAGGGTTATGCCTACTTGAATAACAGATAAAAACCTGGCGGGCTGCGCCACAAGGGCTAATAAACGCGCCGCTTTTTTATTGCCCTCCGCCGCCATTTTGGCCAGCTTCCTATCGTTGATGGATATAATAGCTATTTCCGCACAGGCGAATACCGCATTAATAGATATAAGGGTTACTTGCAATAATAGCGGCCATAGGATTCCCCCACTGCCCATTTTAAAACCCCTTTCCCCTAGATTTTGTTATACGCGAGAAGTTTATTATAATAAATAAAATTCTATCCGTCAAAAATATATTATTATTTTAGATCCCAAAACTGTAAATTATTTTAAAGCCTTATATCATTTGATCTTTTCATATTTTCAAAATTAACTAGTATAAGAGGTTTGCAAAAAGGTTAAGTTAATAATATAGGCATAAACACAATAGATTAGGAAGTGATTAAAATGTGGTACAATATTTTCAAGTTCGGCAAACGGGCTTTAAAAAATATATTTTTATTATTATTATGCTTTTCAATGGCGTATTTTATTACATCGATTATTGTTTTTCCCGAAAATATAAAGTTAATAGAAGGAGAAAAACAATATTTTCATTTTAGGCTGCCAATAGAAGCAACAATCGAGCCTGACACGGTTAGCGCACTTAAAATTAACAATAAACCTGTGCGCGGTAATTTAAAAATAAACTTATATGAAAATACTGAGCTTTTGGCGGAAGAGTCTGGGACTGCTAATATGACGCTAAACGCATTTGGCATAGATGTAAAAGACGTTAAACTGGATTTTTTGCCGGATGACGAATTAAATGTTATCCCTTGCGGCTCTACAATAGGGGTCGAAATAAAAACAGACGGCATATTAGTCTTAGCTACTGATTACCTAACAAATATTGACGGCAAAAATGTATGCCCCGCAGAAAATATTTTGCAGACAGGGGATGCTATATTAAAAATAAATGGCAAGGATCTTGTTGACCAAACTGATTTAAAAGATGAAATCGAAAACAGCACAGGCGAAGTTAGTTTAGAAATTAAAAGGGGCCCGGAAATTTCACATATAAAAATAATACCTGAAACCGCAAAAAAAGATGGTAAAAGAAAAATTGGTGTACATGTTAGGGATAAAACCAAGGGTATAGGGACACTTACATACTACCATCCTGAAAGCAGGGTTTTCGGTGCTTTGGGCCATGGAATAGTAGATATTGATACAAAACAAATTATGGATATTAAGGACGGGAATATTTACAGGGCGAGAATTGGTGATATAATAAAAGGGAAAAAAGGGGCCCCCGGTGAACTTTCCGGAAAAATAATTGATAATGAATCGATTGGTTCAATAAAAAAGAATGACCCGTTAGGGATATATGGTATAATTGACGAAAATGATGTTTCTTACTTTAATGCTGAGAAAAAGAAGATAGGGCTTCAAAACGATATCCACGAAGGGCCCGCAAAGGTCCTAACAAATGTAGAAGATGAAATTGTCAAGGAATATGATATTTATATTGACTCTGTTAACAAATATACGAAAGACGACTCTAAGGGCATGGTTATCAGAATAACAGACCCAGAATTATTATCTAAGACAAACGGCATTGTCCAAGGCATGAGCGGCAGCCCAATTTTACAGGATGAAAAAGTTATTGGGGCGGTTACGCACGTATTCGTACAGGACCCAACGAAGGGTTATGGGATCTTTATCGAAAATATGTTAAAGCAAGAGCTGTAAGATGTCGATTAATAGTTTAAGTAAGACTACAGTAATAATCAAGGAGGGATTATTATTTCTGATAATAGAAAAATAAGGCTCGCTATTATTGACGATAACGCAGAAATGTGTAGGTCTATAGCCAGCTATATGGAGAAAACCGGTAAATTCGAAATAGTTTTTGTAGCCTATGATGGGGCAAGCGGCTTAAGCTCAATATTAGAAAAAGCGCCTGATGTTGTCATATTAGACATTCTGCTCCCCGAGCGTGATGGGATTAGTATCTTAGAATATATGCGCGATATAAAGGAGCGCCCCGTATTTATAATGCTTACGGCTGTCGGCCAAGAAAACATAACCCGGCAGGTTCTGGAATTGGGCGCAAACTATGTTATTTTGAAACCATTTAATATGGATATCTTACTGAAAAGGGTCCTGGAATTATATTCTGTTAAAAATAAAGTTAGCGAGAATGATTTTTTTATCGAGGCGACCCCGAAGATTAATAAAGATGAAGCAATAACTACCATGCTACAAAAAATCGGCATACCAATTAATTTAAAAGGCTACAACTATTTAAAAATAGCCGCATCCCTTAGTTTAGATGACCCTAAGCTATTAGAGTCCATTACCAAACTGCTTTACCCGACAATAGCTAAAGAATGCGGGAGTACCGCTTCCAGGGTTGAAAGGGATATTAGGCACTCGATAGAAGTTGCATGGGGCCGGGGCAAGGGCCAATATTATTATGATATGATAGGCTATGGCGGCGCCAGTGAAGAAAAACCCACAAACGGCGCATTTATCTCAACAATTGTAGAAAAATTAAGAAGGCAGTTAAGCTAGGTTACAAATGGGGCTACCGCATACAAATTTTATAAGTATAGGTAGCCCTTTTTTATTTTAATTACTGCCGGTTTAGGTTGTATGAAAGTGTCATCAAGCTATCGCTCAAATGGACATTTTCAATACTGGCCCCTTGTTTTTCTAAACATTGCAGGTCCTTATTTGTAAAGTTCCAAATCGCTTTGACGCCACAGCCCAAAATTTTTTCGGCAACTTCCTGTGCTTTAGATTTAGTTACAGTCAACACCGCAATATCTACCTGGTTCTTCTCTATAAACGATAGCAAAGAATCGGCACCCATAATTTTAAGGCCATTTACTTCCTTGCCAATCAGCTGTGAATCGCTATCAAAAAGGGCTATAAAATTAAAACCGCTGGAAATAAAATTTTCATACTTAACAAGCGCATGCCCCAAGTTGCCCACACCAACTAATATTAGGTTATAATTACGGCCAAGGCCAAGGATTTTTTTTATCTCATTATATAAGCTTTCAACATTATAACCATAGCCCTGCTGGCCAAAGCAGCCAAAATTATTCAAATCCTGCCGGATTTGCGACGCAGTAATATTCATCCTTTCGCTTAACTCCTTAGATGAAATCCTGGGTATGCCGCGGCTAACCAATTCACCTAAATATCTATAATATCTGGGCAGCCTTTTAATCACGGCTGTAGACACCTTTTTATTATTCAAAGCAAAACCACCCTAAACTCAATTATTATAATGCCCTCTTTATATAATGGTGCTTGTATAGCACTTGTATATAACATTTCTAAATTTAGTAATTCTGTCTGCCACACTAAGTAAAATTATACAACTTATTAAAATAATTGTCAATTTACCAAAGATTTTTGACCGGCTTAACAGAAAAATGGCTTATAAAAGAAGTTCTGTAAGCGCCCTCCCGTCAGTTTCCCAAGGCTCTATATTTAATATCCGCAGCGCTGTTGGGCAAATATCCATAATAGACCCTTTTGGGGCAATGATATTTTTCCTGATGCCTTTACCCAAGGCTATTATCGAGGTTGTATAGCCGGGCTGCCTTAATGAATAACCATGTGAGCCTTTATGCACATCATTCTCTAATTCATAGAAATAATAATTTTCCGCCGCCTCAATGCCTAATACATACCCATCCGAAAAGCCGGATTCGTCCATCTCCCCCTTGCTCAGAAGCCGTTTTACCGGCCCGCCTTCTTTAATCATTTCATCCAATTTTTTTTCTATCAAACCCAATTTGCTTTTATCATATAATTTTAAAAATGCAGAACCGCCACAACTTTTAAACCAAGCAGAATATGACCTTAATTTGTGGCCTTTAAAATCCGCCATCCCCAATTGTTTTAAAATCTCGTTTGGGCAATATTCTTTCTGCGATTCTAAACAGGAGTGGTCGCCAAAAATAAGCATCGTTGTTTTTTCCAGCAGCTTATTTTTTTCAAGGTTTTTAAATAATTTTTCAAGCCTTTCGGCATGCCTATCTACCGCATCGTAGGACTCTTTAGAATGGGGCCCGTACATATGGTCATTCGTATCAACATCTGTAAAATGGGAAAATATTAAATCAGGCTTTTTATTTTTTATAACGTCAAGTAAGCATGCAAAGGCAAAATTATCAAGGGCAGGCTGCCTTACACCTCTTAAAAGCCGCCCATACTTAAAAATCATTTCAAGCTGGAAGAGCTTAGGCCCATTTTTTAAAGATGCCATAAGCTGTGTTTCCTTGCCTCTGGGTAAAATTTCCGGAATATTATATTTTACCGGCGCCTTTGCGGTTACCGGCCACAAAAGGGACGCCACCTTTAATTTATTCCTATTAGCCGCCCTGAATAAATTATCAGTTTTAATACATGATTCAAACCAGTTCCAATCGGGCTTTAAATTACCCGGGTCGAATACAAAATTTTCAATGACTTTATGTTTTTTTGGCAACACGCCCGTTACAATTGATGCATGGGCAACATATGTATTTGAAACAAAAACGGAGGAAACTTCGTTTACATATGAGGCGCGGTTTAAATATTTTTTTAACCTTTCATGTTTTAGTATTAATTGAAATTTATCTGTGCCCACTGCGTCAAGCGAAATTAACAATAACATTTTTAACCCCCAAATAATTTAAATTTATTTCAAAAAAATATTTCTATCTATAAGTATAATGTATTTTTTGTTAAACATACGGGTATAGGCTAAATATACGCCAACCCGCTTCTACATATTATAATATATTTTAGCCGCCGGTACATAAATATTTTTGCTATCCTTGCCAATTTTTATTATACTTTAACCATATACAAATTTCACCCTATCTGAAAGGAGGTTCCCCTATGTTGTTTGAAAAAGCAAAAAATGGCGATATAGATTCTTTTGAAAAATTAATTTTAGAATATGAAAAATTATATTTTAATATCGCCTATAGGATACTTAATGATATTGAAGACGCTAAGGACGCCACCCAAACCGGGCTAATAAAAATCTATAAAAACTTTGGTAAATGCGCCAGCCATAATGTTTTTAAAGCATGGAGCTGTAAAATAATCACAAATACTTCAATCGACTACTTAAGGCATAAAAAACGGCACTATACCGAACCCTTAGATAAAGGTACCGAATATGGCGGCGTTACAATTAATACAGAATTAAAATCCGATTCCCCTACCCCCGAGGAAACCCTTATAAATAAAGAAAGGGCTCAGCTAATTATGGATTCGGTAAATATGCTCGATACGAAATATAAAACAGTTATTATACTTAGGGATTTAAACGGGTTTAGCTATGAAGAAATCGCCCAAATCACAGGCCAGCCTGTCGGCACTGTAAAATCTAGGATATCACGCGCCAGAAACAATTTGAAAAAGCTGCTGGAAGGGCGATTGGAACATAAAAACATAAAAAACGTTTAAGACTTTGAAAGGAGGGAGTAATTTATGAAGCAATGCGAATACTACATGGGCCTTATTTCAGCCTATATTGATGGCGAATTGACTGGTGAAGAAAAATCCGGATTTGAAGCGCATCTTAAAAATTGCCCGGATTGTAATGAACAATATTTGGGGATATTAGAAATCGTTAATATTTTAAATATAGAAGAAGAAGTTGAGCTACCCGAAAATTTCCATATTAATTTTATGGATAAGCTTAATAAAGAGAAAAATAAAAACCCTGTTTTTCAAAAATTCGAAACCCTTTTTGGATTTTTTAACCCGCTATTGTTCCGGAAACAGGTTTTCGCTTTTTCTGGCGCTTTCGCCGCTATTATGATTTTTTTCCTTTCATTATCTGCACTTATGGAGCCGGCCCAAATGAATATGCCCGCTGCCGAAAGTGGCGGCTTGATAGATAACAGCGGCATATTAATGGATACAGTAGATGATTCTATAAAAAGCCGGGTTGCATTTGAAGATGATTATATCCTAAATTATAATATAACATTAATAACCGGCAATATAAACGAAACAGTTAACAGGATTAGCCAGACCGAAGGGCTTACAGTTTTTTCAGAAATTTATTCCGGCTCTTGGGGCGCTATTACCCGTGAAATAGATAAAAATAATGTTGACAGGATTTTTGATACATTATCTGATTTAGGCGAAATGAGCAATTATTCAGAAAGCAGGCAAAGCATTGCATTTTCGAAAATAGACATTGAAGCCAGGATAAAAGCGAAAAACGATGAGCTGGAACGGCTGTACGGCTTATTAAGCCAAGCGCCAAATGCAGAATACCTTTATAAGGTCTATGACCGTATAGCCGAGCTTGAAAACGAATCGGCTACGCTTTACGCCACATCCAGGGATTACGATGCTTCTTCAAACACAAGCACAATAAATATTACGATAGAGCAAAAAAGCACACCCGTGCTTGTTGAAAAAGGGGATATCTTGAGCAAATGCAAGGGTGCTTTCCTAGATTCCCTAAATTTTTTAATACACCTGTTGGGCAGGGTGTTTATTACGCTTATCAACATATCTGTCCCTATCTTTATTATTTTGTTAATTATTTTTACCCTTAAGCATTTTTTTAGAAAGGGGATGAGGCCATGAAAAAATTTATTTTTATTATAGTAGCTATGTTTTTATTCACATCCTGCAGTAGCCAAACCGCGCCACAGGCTGAAAGCCCGCAAATGGATTATGCCAAAAGCGAAAGCTATTCCGCCGGCGGGGCCGATGAAATTTATTTTAACGAAAGCGCCGCAATGCCGGCTGACACCGCACCGGAAGCCGCAGCTGAAATGGCCCCGGAAGAGGCTGTTTTAGATAGTATCGCCGGTTATTCAGAAAACCAAATGCTTAACCCCTCGCCTGGAACGGATGAAACAGCCCCAAAACGAAAAATAATTATTAATTCAAATGTCGATATGGAATCAAATGATTTTGATAATGAAGTAGAATTCATAAAAACCCAAGTAATAAATTCCGGCGGGTACATTGAAAATTCTAATTTATCAACGCAGGGCTACAATAATAGCCAGCGCTATATAGACATGGTTTTAAAAATACCTGCGGGCAAATACGAAACCGTTAAAGCCCAAATCTTATCAGTAGGCAATACCCTCTCTGTACAAGAGAGCCAGCAGGACCGCACCACCGAATATATGGATACCCAGTCTAAGCTCAGGCTTAAGCAAGAAGAAGAGAAAAGCCTCCTCAGTTTTTTAGAAGAAGCTGAAAAAATCGAAGATATTATAGAATTAGAAAAAAGGCTTGGGGAAGCCCGGCAAGAAATAGAGCTTGCACAGTCCCAAATCAATAATATTGACCGGCTCTCTGCTTTTTCAACGATGTCTATACAAATTACAGAGGTATTAGAAACAACTATTGCAAAAATTGAACCCGATAGCTTTGGCTCACAAATAAAAGGCGCGTTCATTTCATCTTTAAACACAACAATTAATTTTTTTGAAGCTGCTGCAATTTTTATATCCGGCGCATTTTTACCGCTTTTAGCCCTTGGGCTTTTTGTGTTAATGATCCTTAATTTCCTTAAGGTATTCAAGCCTAAAGGTGAATAATATTTTGTTTTAAACCTAAAAGGCACCCCGCTTTGTCCGGGGTGCCTTTTAGGTTCATATCTATCATTTCTTTATATACCTCCGGGGCAAGAAGTGCACAGGCCCGCGTATTACCCTTCACAACCTCTAGGTTGTGGGGTATACCACACTTGACAAAATTATTGCCCATTTATATAATCAACCCTAAGCGGAATTAAAACCGGCTTAAGCCATTATTACAGAGGGGCTGACTTTTTATGAATAATAATTCTATTTTAAAATTATCTGTATCCGGGCTACTAATCGCCATAGGCGTTATCATCCCAATGTTTTCGCCGCTAAAAATCCTTTTAGAGCCAGCGGCTTCTTTTACATTGGCAAGCCATGTGGCTATTTTTATAGCCATGTTTATTTCCCCAAGTGTAGCGGCTTCCGTAACCGTAGGGGTTGCGGTTGGCTTTCTTTTAAGCGGGTTCCCGCCGGTGGTTGCAGCACGGGCGGCAAGCCATATTATATTTTCCCTATTGGGCGCTTTTTATTTAGGCAAAACGCCGGTAACCTCCCTGTCCCCGTTAGGCCTACGCGCCTATTCTTTTTTAATAGCTTTAGTCCATGCCATATGTGAACTAGTAGCCGTAAGCCTATTTTATTTCGGCGGCTATTTGGCTGAATCACAATACCAAGAAGGTTTTTTTGTTTCAATTTTTGTTCTAGTCGGCATCGGGACAGCTATACACAGCATGGTTGATTTTGAAATCGCGCATGCTATCGTTGTATCATTACAAAAACAAAAGGGCTTTAACTCTTTAATAAACAAGGGCTAAACTATATTTGCATAAAAAAAAGCGCCAAACGGCGCCTTTTTTTATAAAGCGGGTTACGGGAATCGAACCCGTATATTCAGCTTGGGAAGCTGATGTTTTACCACTAAACCAAACCCGCAAATGCAATAAAAATATTATACCACAAACGGTTTTTATTGCAAGTTTTTTTTAAGGCTTTCCGAGTTTTTTAGTAAAAATTTTATAGCCCGGGCTAATAAAACAAACCCAGGCTATAATACAAAAATATTTTTAACTATAATGCCGCCTTCATACGCCCAATATAATCAGATAATTCTAATTTTGCATTTGCGCCCTGCTTGCCAATTATATTTACGATAGCGCTACCCACAATTACCCCGTCGGCAGATTTAGAAAAGCTTGCCGCCTGCCCAGGCGTACTTATGCCGAAGCCAATGGCGATTGGTATATTGGTGACTTTTTTTATTTCGGATACTAAGGCATCCAGGTCGGTTGTAATTTTATCCCGCGTGCCGGTAACGCCCATGGATGAAACTAAATAAATAAAGCCCTCCGCCCCTTTAGCAATTTTAGATATGCGCTCTTTTGAAGTAGGCGCTATTAATGTAACAATTTCGATATTATATTTACTTGCCGCCGCCTTTGCTTCGCCCTGCTCCTCAAAAGGCATATCAGGTATTATGGCCCCGGATATGCCCGCTTCAAAGCACCGGGCAAAAAAACGGTTATAGCCATAAACAAAAACAGGGTTTAAGTATGTCATAAAAACTATTGGGATACGGAGCGCCCCTTTTAAAGAAGCTGCCATATCAAAAATTTTGTCAAGCCTTGCCCCTGCGTTTAAAGCCCTAATGCTTGCCTCCTGTATTACCTTGCCTTCCGCAACCGGGTCAGAAAATGGTATGCCTATTTCGACCATATCCGCCCCGGCCTCCTGCGCCGCCAAAATATACTTTGCCGATGATTCTAAATCAGGGTCGCCGGCCATTAAATATGCTATAAAAGCTTTTTTATTTTTAAAAGCCTCTTTAATTTTAATCATAGAGTTCTTCCCCCTTATATCTTGCGATAGCCGCCACATCTTTGTCGCCGCGCCCGGAAAGGCATACCGAAATAATTTTGCCCGGGCCCGCCTCTTTAGCCAGCCGTATTGCATACGCCAAGGCATGAGCCGACTCTATAGCCGGTATAATCCCTTCTGATTGTGATAGCCGCCCGAAAGCGTCAACAGCCTCGTCGTCTGTAACAGGTATATATTCCGCACGCCCCGAGTTATGCAAATATGCATGCTCCGGCCCAATGCCCGGATAGTCCAGCCCTGCTGAAATAGAATAAACCGGCGCAATCTGGCCAAACTCATCTTGGCAGAATAAAGATTTCATACCATGGAAAACCCCTA
>JAITVM010000039.1 GCA_031285815.1 Clostridiales bacterium
CACACCACCAGAATTATTTGAGCTTTTTTTAAGCTTTTTATTTTCATCATAATAAAAACTATCATTATTTTCTGAGCCGGATATTTTAGCTGCTTCAAAACCCCGCCCAACTTCAAAGCCTTTAACCCCACCAATAGAAAACATCGCTTTTGCCAGGTTTGCATCAAGCTTATCAAAAACAGGCTCCCCAATGCCGGCCGGCAAATTCTTTATAACACACTCAACAACCCCCCCAAGCGAATCATTGTTTTTTATAGCTTCCCCTAACAATTCCATAGCGCCTATTGCCGCTTCCTTGTCCGGCATATTGACCTGGTTTATTTCATCAAAATCTATATTGCGCCTATCTATTTCTATTTCATTGATAGAAAAAGTATACGCCATAATTTTAATGCCCAACTCTTCAATAATTTTTTTTGCAATTGCCCCGGCGGCAACGCGCGAAACCGTTTCACGCCCAGAAGAGCGCCCGCCCCCACGGTAATCCCTAACAGAGTACTTTGTTTCAAATGTATAATCTGCATGGCCGGGCCTATAAATATTTTTTATATCATCATAATCCTTCGCCCTATTGTCTTTATTGTATACTACCATTGATATAGGGGCGCCTGTTGTAAGGCCGCCGAATACACCCGATAAAATTTCTACTTTATCAGGCTCCCCCCTTTTTGTCCCATATTCAGTCGAACCCGGCCTACGCCTATCGAGCATTGGCTGTATATCCGCCTCTGAAAGCATTAATCCAGCCGGGCACCCGTCAACAACAACGCCTACAGCCTTGCCATGGCTCTCGCCCCAAGTTGATACCTTAAAATACTTGCCTATAACAGAACCCATAACAACCTCCGGATGTACTTTCTTTTTGTACTAAAAAAACAAAATTTCAAAAAACTATAATAAATTTTAACACAAAAAAAATCTATATGCTATAATGTTTTTGAAGTATAAAGTAGCTTTAGCATTACTTAAAGCAAAGGGCCTTGCTCCTGGGGTTGGCTTGCGGTGGCGCTTGTGTTTTGTAGTAGGCTAACGTAATAAGGGTGTTTTTTTTGATTATAATTAGCAAGGATAACAAAATTATCAAACAAGTTAAATATTTAAGGACGAAAAAAGGAAGGTACGAACATAACCTTTTCATAGTTGAAGGGGCGCGGTTTGTAGATGAGATAACCGGCGGCTTTAATATTAAATACTTAGTTTTTTCTCAAACTTTCACCCAAAAAAATGAAACAGGCGGATACCATCACGAATACTACATTGTCTCTGATAAGCTTTTTAACGAATTGTCTGATACATTTGCCCCACAGGGTATTTTGGCGGTTGTCGAACAAAAGCAATATTCTGTTGATAACCTATCGAAAGGGAATTCTTTCTTTTTAATAGCCGAAAATATTCAAGACCCAGGCAATTTAGGTACCCTTATACGTACAGCCGACGCCGCAGGGGCAGATGCAATTTTTTTATCCGGCAACTGTGTAGATGTCTATAACCCTAAAGTAGTAAGGGCTACAGCGGGGTCTATTTTTCATCTTCCCGTTATCGAAAATAACAGCCTGGATATTTTAATTGGGCACTTGAAAAGAAACGGCATTAAAATTTATGCCGCACACCTCAAAGGGAAAAAATACCCGTATGAGATCGATTTAACGGAAAATATAGCAATACTAATCGGTAACGAAGGTAATGGGCTTTCTGAATATGTATCCAGAAAAGCAGATTTATTATTAAAAATCCCAATGCTTGGAATGGCAGAATCTTTAAATGCTTCTGTTGCCGGCGGGATTTTATTATATGAAGTGGTAAGGCAAAGAATAAATAATTTATGCTAAGTGGGCTTTATAACGGGTTTAAGCAAAGCTTTACCCCAGTTAAAAGCCCCGGGCAAACAAATATTTACAAGAGGTGAATAAATTGCAAAACCCTATAGCAACAATAGAGCTTGAAGGCGGCAACTATATAAAAATCGAATTATATAAAGATATCGCACCTAACACAGTTAAAAATTTTATAAGCTTAGCAAACAATTCTTTTTATGATGGGAAAATATTTCATAGGGTTATAAAAAATTTTATGATCCAGGGCGGTTGCCCGCTTGGCACGGGTACAGGCGGGCCTGGGTATTCGATTGATGGGGAGTTCATCATGAATGGTTTTGAGAACCCGCTTAGGCATACCCCTGGCGTTATTTCTATGGCCCGGTCACAAAGCCCTAATTCTGCCGGGAGCCAATTTTTTATCATGCACCAAAATTCCCCCCATCTAGATGGGCAATATGCAGCCTTTGGCCAAGTAATCGAAGGCATGGAGTTTGTTGACAGGATTGCAAACGAAAAAACTGATATGCAGGATAGGCCACTGGCAGAACAAAAAATAAAAAGGGTAACTGTAGAAACCTTCGGAGAAGAATTTGAAGCGCCTATAATAAATGAAAATTAAATATTAATTATGTATACCCTTGCTAAATTTATAAAATGCGTGGCGGCAGTTAAAAAAACTGCACCCACGCATTTTATTTTAATGGCTTAAACTGCTTATTTATTAATTGCCTACCTGCTAAATATTCCCCTTCTAACTTTTATTAAACCATATACAGCAACACACATAGCCAAAAGTGGCGGAAGCATAATATTTAAATCGAAAGTGCTTGGGTTTTCTTTTTCTGCATTTTCAGTGTCAAAATAAGTTATGCTAATAGGCCCCTCTATGCTCCCAGTATACCCAATTGCAACGCCCGCATCGTCAAATACCTCATAATACTGGTTCTCATTGTCATACTCGGCAATAAAATAGCCATCAAGCTTTTCGATATATATTTCAACCGGCCCTTGTGAAATTTCCCCATCATTCTTTTCAGTATCTGCTACTTCATCAGCTATCCCAGCAAAAGGGTTGACATAATCCACCTCTTCTTCTGCTAAGGCTGGCTCATCATAAGTATCCTGGGCTAAATCTGGGCTAGTCATACTTTCTTGCCTAACCCCGGCAGAGCTGCTCCCCATATCATTCGAATTTGTTTTTTCACCATTATCAATAGTATCAGAATTATCTTCACCTAAACCTTCACTATCGCCTGTGCCATTTTCAGCCGGTGCTTCTAATGCTTTATCGTTTGTATAATCAAACTCTATTAAAACATCGCTGCCGGCTTGAAAACTTGCAACACCGCTATAGTTTTCTTCAGTAGCCCCGTCAATAGTTTTTGTT
>JAITVM010000065.1 GCA_031285815.1 Clostridiales bacterium
CTGCTGTTCGAGCTTCGATGTATTAAATAAATATTTTACGATATCCGGCATGCCAACATTAGGCAGCCAATACTGGAACAATATTTATGGAAACTCGGCAGAAGAAGCCAAACAAGACAAAGAAGGGCTGCAGACTATGCGCGTATTAGGGCGCAACATAGCTTTCCTTGTTAAAAGCATAGCGCTTGGCAAAAAACAATATGGCCTGCCTGAAGCGGAAGAAAGGGTTTTTACCAGCTTCATAGGGGAATAGTTTCCAAAAAATAAAGCGTGGGTTTTGTTGCCCCCACGCTTTTATTATGCCCTTGCGGTTTTATTGGCATTGCCGCGGGTTTTCTGTAAAACCCATACCTTACGGTTCTTCCACTATAATGTAGCCGGCATATCCGTTTATAGTATTTGTGCCATTTTTAATGGATCCTATTGAACTATCAAGCCAAATTTCAAACCATTCATAAAAAGCCATCGGCCCTTTTGTTGTTGGGCTCATCAAAGGGAATACCCCGGCATCATTTGCCATGTCATAGTACCAAACCGTTCCGGCTGCCTCACCATTTACAATCAGGATACTGTTCATCCCACAGCCTTCTGTACAAAGAAAAACAAAACCGCAATTGATATCCCCAGTGATTTCGTTAAATAATTTCTCCTGCATTTCGTCCGCTTCATCTTCAATATTTAATGCGGCAAGCTTTTCTTCAACCTGTTCATAAACATCAAACACCTTCAAGCATTCACCAGAAGAAAACGGGAACGGCTTGCTTAAATTAACTTCAATTCCGTCGCCGTGCCCAAGTTGATATAGCCCATAAAAAGGCCCTGCCCCACCGTTTCCGATATGAAGCAGGTATTCCCTGTATGCCCCTGGCAAACGGATACTATTCTTTTCTTCAAAAGCTGTAATTTGCCCATCTGTGAGTACAGGGTTCAATATATATTTATGTAGCCCCGAACCAAAAATGTCTAGCCCTGTATCCAATTCTTTAAGGATATTTAATTTTTGCCTGATTCTTTCTAAGCTCATCATGATCTACCCCCTGTGTTCAGCAAAGCCAACATAATCTACACATAACCGAAAGCCGGTGCCGCTAAATTTTGGGCCCCCCGCTATTTTTAGCTGGTTCATTTGCGCCGCCCTTTTCCACACTATTGCGGATTTCCTGCATTACCATCTCTGTTTCGGCCAAAGAATTGGCACAATCCAGCAACTTCACGGAATACCCGCTCATATCGGAGTTGCTTTTGTACCGCAGCATATGCTCCAAGCTTGCCCAATAATCCATAGCAATGGTACGCATCTGTATTTCTACCGGCACATACTCTTCTTTGTCGGACAAGAACACCGGAATACTCACGACAAGATGCAAACTTCGATACCCGCTCTCTTTTGGGTTTGCGATATAATCCTTGCGCTTTATAAGTTCTACGTCTGCCTGTTTTAGAAGCAGCTTTTCAATGGCATAAATATCGTCAATAAAGTTACAGATTACACGGATGCCCGCAATATCCTGAACATTCCCCTTAACGGATTCTATCGTGGGCTGGGCATTGCGTTTCCGTAATTTTTCGTAAATACTGCGGACCCCTTTTATCCGGCACTCCAGATGGTGTATTGGGTTGTAGCTGTTCCGGATATGAAACTCATCGTCAAGGATTTCCAGCTTTGTGCTGACTTCCTTCATCGCGCCGTTGTATATCTGGATAAGCCCCGCCAGTTCCATGATGCCCGCATTAGGCCCTTCAAATCCGGCAATAAGAAAATTGTCCTGAAATTTCCCGGCCTGCTCTTTCAGGTCGGGGATGTTAAGTTGCATTTTTCGTTCGAGGATCATTTTTGTACCCACTCCCATCATTTAGTGTTTAATACAAACCACGGGGTTTTGTGCCCCCCGCGCTTTTCTTATGCCATTGCTGTTTTAACAACTTTTTTTAAAAAATGGCGTATCTATATTTAGAAACAATCTCACATCAGGAGGGTGATGTTAATGGATATTATTTTATGGCCATTCCGTTTAATTTGGTCATTAATTGGGTTGATACTAAACCTTACCGGCCGTTTAGTTGGGGTATCAATCGGGGTTATATTATTAGTTGTTGGAATAATTTTAACCGCAACAATACTGCTTTCGGCTTTAGGCATAATATTTATGATATTCGGGGCACTAATTATACTAAAATCAATTTTCTAGCCCATTAAATATTTTCAAATTTTATCAGCAGCTTCTACAGCTGCATTTTTTTATTATATTTAGATTGCCATGCCTGGTACCAGGTTAACTTTGCTTCAGCCCCAAACTCACCCCAGTATAAAATACACGTTACAATATATCTCTTCTTCACCCTTAATAACCGCAATACGTTCATTGCCCTTCCCGTATAATTCAGCTATTAGCCCCTGCCCTTCGGTACATTCTTTTTTGTAGACCACTTTTAAACAGGAGATTTTTTTATTGCAATATTCATCCGGGCTTAATAAATCCATAGCCCAAAAAATATACCTCGTGTTATTTACATGCCTGTTCGAATCCACATCTGAATTTTTAGTAAGGATTTTTTGCCCCGCCAAAAGGCTATACCCTTCATCCAATTTAAAATTATACGCTTTTTTGAGCTGCGGGCCCCCTAATGGTTTAAAAGCTTCAAACATTTCAGCAGGCGGTTTTGTTGGCAAATGTGAATTTAAATCTATATACACCCATTTGGAGCTGGCCGCCGCCAGCATGTTTCCGGATTCATCATAAGCCACAAAAGCCCTTTCAGCCAAAAAACTTTTTAAATAGGTAGGGAAAGTCACTATTTTAAAATTTTCCCCAAACATAGGGTACCTATAGACCTCCACATGCCAGTTGGCCAGCACAAATGCTTCCATTTTGCTTTTAAAATACCCTATCCCATAGCCAATTGAGCCGCAATGCTTAATAGATGTTTCCTGTAGGTATTCTATTAAGCAGGGCAAAGTAAGCCCAAGGTTTTTATTTATTGCCCTATAGTCAACACTGTATGTGTGCGAAAAAAAACCATCCAAAATTTTGCCCCCTTAGAATTAATTATATAAGCGGAGATAGTAACCTGAAAACCGATTCCTTTACCCTAATCACTATGCCACGGTTATTATACCACTCTTGCGTAATTTCTGTACAATCTGAAAGTGTATCTAAAAAAGCAGATTCAAATTTTTCTGTAGCTATTTTATCATAAATAATTGCG
>JAITVM010000108.1 GCA_031285815.1 Clostridiales bacterium
TGCTGTAGTATAACACGATTCCCAATTGCCTGTAAAGTATTAAATAATGCGTTAGCCATGGAGACAGAACGGTGCTTGCCACCTGTGCACCCAATGCTAATAACCAGCTGGTTCTTCCCCTCATTAATGTAATTGGGGATTAAAAAAAGAATTATATCCTTGAGCTTTGCCATGAACTCTTTGCTAACATTCATATTCATAACAAAATTTTGTACAGGCCCGTCATTTCCGGTAAGCGCCCGTAGCTCCGGGACATAAAAGGGGTTTGGCAAAAACCGGACATCGAAGACCAAATCCGAATCATTTGGTATGCCATATTTAAAGCCAAATGACAATACTGTTATCATTAGTGAATTGAAAGATTTGTTATCGATGAAGATATCGTTAATCTTCTCTTTAAGCTGCCTCGTGAGGATAAAACTTGTATCTATTATATATGTAGACGCTTTTTTTACGTCTTCTAACAGCTCCCGCTCTTGTGTTATGCCGGTTATAATCCTATCGCCCTTCGCAAGCGGGTGGGCCCTCCTTGTTTCTTTGTAGCGGGTCATTAATACATCGTCAGACGCATCTAAAAATAAAATCTTAAACTCATACCTGCTTTGTTTAAGCGCCCCTAATGTCTCCAGTAAATCTTCAAACAGCTTGCCGCCCCTAATATCAATGCCCATTGCCACTTTTTCAATTGTTGGGGCACTCATATAACATATTTCAGCAAATTTGGGCATTAGTAATGGCGGTAAATTATCAACACAGTAAAAGCCAATATCCTCTAAAAATTTAAGTACTGATGTTTTCCCTGCACCCGACATACCTGTAACAATAACAAATTCCAAATTTAAAGCCTCCAAACCCTCGAAATCAATCCCCTATAACCCTGACCTCGGGCTCTAATTTAACATTAAAGGTTTTATAAACTGTTTCTGTTACATGGGCCATAAGCTTTAAAATATCGCCTGCTGTTGCGTTTCCATAATTTATTATAAACCCGCAATGTTTTTCGGATACCATTGCCCCGCCTATTTTAAAGCCTTTAAGCCCGCTATCCATAATGAGCTTTCCGGCAAAGTAGCCTTCCGGCCGTTTAAAAGTAGACCCTGCACTGGGGTATTCAACCGGCTGTTTTTCCTTCCTTCGCACAGAAAGGCCTTTCATTTCTTCAGCAATTTTATTTTTGTCACCTTGGGCTAATTTTATCCTTGCCGATAATGCAATATAATTTTTAACATGGAGGACGCTATCCCGGTAGCCAAAAGCCATTTGGCCGTTAGCAACCGTAATTGTTTTTACGTTGTCAATATCTAAAACTTCTACATCCACAACAACATTTTTCATTTCGCCGCCATAAGCCCCTGCATTCATAAAAATTGCCCCACCGATTGAACCCGGGATGCCAGAGGCAAATTCAAAACCTGACAGCGAATTTGATAACGCAAAGGCGGCAGCTTCTGACAAGAGGGTGCCTGCCTTTGCAGTAATAATATCGCCGGATAAATGAATGCCTGAAAAATTTTTACCCATTTTAATTATCATCCCGTTAAAACCGCTGTCTTTAACTAGGATATTTGAACCGTTGCCAATGATATAATAATTTAGCCCATGATTTTTACAAAAACCTAAAGCATTTATAATGTCTTCCACACATTCCGGCAAAACCAGGTAAGAAGCATTGCCACCAGCCCTAAACGAACTATGTTTTTTCATAGGTTCGTCAAACAGCAGCTTATCCCCAGGAAATAATTTTAAAAGTTCAAGCTTCAACTAAACACCCCCTTGATAATATTATTCAGGTTATAGAAAATTTATTTCGTATACATAGTTTAACAATTTGGTAATGAGCCGAAAAAACCTGTTATGCACTAAATGTATTTTCGGCTTATGTTGGCATTATAGCTTTGATAAGAACGCCGCACCGATAATGCCTGCATCATTCCCAAGTTTAGCCGTAACAACCTTTGTGCTTAAAATACCGCCAAAACAATTCTTAGCGGTCAATTCGCGGATAGGTGCCATTATCTTCTCGCCCCTATTTGCAACGCCGCCGCCAATTGCAACTATCTCCGGGTCAAAAATATTTATAATATTTGCAAGCCCTTCCGATACATAAACAATATAATCATCTACAATTTTTTGGGCAATTGGGTCGCCCATTTCAGCCATATCAAACGCAAATTTTGCGTCAACTTTATTAAAGTCGTTATCAATTTCTTTATATGTCATAGAAGTTGGGTTTTTAATCGCCGCAATTTTTATATCGCGGATTAATGCCGTAGCCGATGCATACGCTTCCCAACAGCCACTCCTGCCGCATGTACACATTTCCCCGCCGAATACTAAGGTAGTGTGCCCAATTTCCCCGCCGGAACCGGATTTGCCGCGGACAATCTTCCCATTTGAAATTATGCCCCCGCCAATGCCTGTCCCTAACGTTACCGTAATAGAATGCTGTGCCCCTGCACAGGCGCCATAGAGGTTCTCGCCGTATGCGGCGCAGTTGGCGTCGTTATCTAAAAAAACAGGTAAATCAATATATCTGTTTATATGCTCTTTTATATTTACATTATGAAAATTAAGGTTATTGGAATATACTACAACAGTATTGTCTGAATCGCAAAACCCTGGGCTGCCTATACCGATTGAATCTACTTCTTTTAAATCAAGTTTATTTTTTTCAATAATACCCTTGCATAAAAACGCCAAATCTTTTAAAATCTCCGCGGCCTCGCGCCTGCTCTGAGTTGGGATACTATTTTTGTCAATAAATTGCCCCGATTCGTTAAAAAGCCCGGCCGCTATATTGGTGCCGCCTAAGTCAACGCCTATATAATACATCCTCTACACCCTTTCAAAATCAAGTTATCATATTTTTTGAAATCCTGTCGTACAAAATCTGGGAAGCATTATGCCCCATCTTCTTCTGCCTATGGTTAACCGCGGCCGCTTCACAGATAACAGCCAAATTCCTGCCTGGCCTTATTGGTATGGAGTGGCAGACTACCTGGTTGCCTAAAATTTCAGTAAACTCTTCATTTAAGCCGAACCTGTCATATTCCTTTTTGCTGTCCCAAACCTCCAGTTTAATTATCAAGTCGATAGATTGCGTGGCTTTAATTGATTCTACGCCAAACATTTGTTTAATATCAATAATCCCAATGCCCCTAAGCTCAATAAAATACCTAATAATCTCCGGGCATGACCCTATGAGGGTTTGTTTAGATACGCGCTTAATCTCAACTGCATCGTCCGCAACCAGCCTATGCCCCCTTTTAATAAGCTCTAAAGCCGTTTCGGATTTGCCTATGCCGCTTTCGCCCATAATCAAAACACCCTCGCCGTATATATCAATCAAAACGCCGTGGATTGTAATGCTTGGGGCCAGCTGGACTTTAAGCCACCTAATGGCCTCACCCATAAAATCGCATGTAACCCTGTCAGTTTGAAAAACAGGGATCCCATACTTATAAGCTAAACCTAACATTTCGGGGTGCGGCTCAAGGTTCCTGCAAAAAACCAGGCAAGGGAAACCACATTCAAACATCTCCTGAAAAACAGAATGCCTTGTTGAGCTATCTAAATGGCTAAGGTATGTATGCTCAACATATCCAATAATCTGAAGCCTCTCTGAGTCAAAAAACTCAAAATAGCCTGCCAGCTGCAAGCCTGGCCTGTTGATATCCGGGTGGCTAATCAATTTTTCCTCAATGTCGATATCGGGAGTTAACAACTTTAGTTCAAATTCGTCAGCAAACACTTTTAACGCAACAGAACCCATAAAAACCTCCATAATCTTTAGTTGGCCAAAGCCCACCATTTACAAGGGCATTTATAGTTATGACCCCTATATTGCTTAATAGGGCAAACCCGTTTGGCATCCGCATTTTCAGCTGGCAAAACACCAGGCCAAGCTAGGTTTGCTATACACAAGATAATAATATATCATTGATAATAATTTTTCAATAGAATAAGATAAACTCATAGTAACTACATTGCCTTATTAGTTAGGTTTATCCCCCCCGCTGAGTATTGAAGATTTTACTTCATTGGCATCTGCCCTAAAAAAATTATAAACTGCCCCCGCTGATTTTTTGTC
>JAITVM010000111.1 GCA_031285815.1 Clostridiales bacterium
ATCAGCGCTTTTAAAAGAAAGTAGCCTATTTGTTTCAGAATTTGAAGAGGCAATGGATGACGATTTTAATACGGCTGATGCAATCAGTTCAATTTTTGAACTGGTGCGTTTTATAAACTCCAATGTAAATGAAAACAGCTCAAAAGAATTTATTACCGGGCTAACAGCTAAACTTGAAGGGCTGTGTAATGTATTAGGGATAGAATATAAAAAGCAAGGCCAGGCCGGCGGCGAACCCGCAATAGAAGCATTAATTGAAGAAAGGGCCCAGGCTAAGAAAAATAAAGATTTTAATAAAGCAGACGGGATTAGAAACAAACTGCTTGAGATGGGGGTTGTGATCGAAGACACCCGCATGGGCACACGCTGGTCTTATAAAGGTAAGCAATAATATGTATAAAGAATATTCTGCTTTGACGCTTGCTTATATCGGTGACGCCGTGTTTGAAATTATGTCACGGAAAAAGGTTTTGTCTGAAGGCGAGAAGCCCGTTAAAAAGCTGCATACAAACGTAAAGAATATTGTGAACGCTATTTCCCAGGCTAAAATGTATGCTTATATTTATGAATTTTTAACGGAGGAAGAAAAAAGCGTAATCCAAAGGGGCAGGAATGCAAAATCAATGTCGGCCTCTAAAAATGCCCCCGTTATTGATTACCGGCATGCTACGGGGCTAGAGGCGCTTTTTGGGTATATTTATTTGAAAGGCGACATTAATAGGCTTGAAGAAATTTTTGGGCTTTGCTTAAAGGCTTTATAAATGAGCCTGGATTTATTATGTTGCTTATACTATATAAAAAAATAAAGGCTTGGTTTCTTTGTTATTAAAAAAAGCGGATATTATATTAATTATTATATTGTTATTTATAGCATTGGCTTTTAATTTCGTTTTTTTGAATTTAATGGGCGGGGGCGGGGAAGTTGTTGTCTTTTATAATTTGGGCGAGTATGCCCGCGCCCCTTTAAATGAAGAAGCGGTTATCGAAGTAAAATCTAGTAATGGTACTGTGATAAATGAAATCGTAATAGAAGGCGGCGGGGTTCATATGTCAGGCTCCTCGTGTAAAGATAAGGTATGTATTAACCAAGGGCACATTTCGGGTACTGGGCAAGTAATAACCTGCTTGCCTAATAAAGTTGTCGTTGAAATAGTTTCTGGGGGTAAGGTAGAATTTGATTCGATTGTCAGGTAACCGCGATATAGCGCTTTACGCTGTTTTCACTTCGCTGGCGCTGGTCTTATCCTATTTTGAGGCTATGCTTCCGCCATTTATTGTAGCCGTGCCCGGTATAAAATTAGGGCTTGCGAATATTGTTGTGATAATATTTTTATACTTAAGGCCAAGCAAATATGCGCTTTTTATAAACCTAACCCGCATACTGATAATGTCTGTAGCTTTTTCTGGCGTTTTTGGCCTTATATATTCTTTTTCCGGCGCAATTTTGAGTTTTTTAGTTATGCTAATTTTTAAAAAATCAAATTTATTCGGAATAATTGGCGTGAGTACCGTTGGCTCAGTTTTTCATAACATAGGCCAGATTTTTGTGGCGGCGGTGGTACTGCAAAGCAGTAAGCTTTTTCTGTACATGCCGGTATTAATAATTTCTGGGGTGGTATCAGGCATAATAACCGGGTTTATAGCGGGTGGGTGTATTGCCCGCCTTAAGGTTGGGGGCATTTGATTATTATGGAAGTAATACGTTTTTATATGGGAGGGTTTGCCATTGGAGGGGTTAGAAAAACTATTGGCTGAAAAAGATGAAAATGAATGTTTTTCGGCAGTTTCTGATTATCTTAGCAGGCTTTGTTCATTTGGCGGGAATTTAGAAAAATTAAGTGGGCCGCAGAAATGCATCTATTTTAATGATTGGTGGGAATTGGAGGTAAATAACGGGGGTATTGATCAGTTTTTTTTTAATTCAAGTGGCGGATATGCCCATCAAACAGTCGAATCATTGAAAACAGTTGGGGCATATGCCAATGCAGATATTTTAGAGAGGGCTATCTCCAAGTTTCCAAACGGAATAGTCCCGCAAGATGTTGAAACACGCCATGAACTATTGATAGCCTTTGAAGAAGATGATATCGAATTTTTGAATAGGCTTGATGATGAATTTTATGAATACCCCGAGGATTTGCTTGCACTAAATATTGATTATATCAAAAAAAATATAAAAGATTTTTAATAGCTTTAAAGCATAATAACCGGGTTTATAGCGGGTGGGTGTATTGCCCGCCTTAAGGTTGGGGGCATTTGATTATCATGGAAGTAATACATACAATAAGCCCAGTATTTGACGAAAATTCTAAAATACTTATTTTAGGCACAATGCCTTCGCCAAAGTCGAGGGAAGTTGGATTTTATTATGGGCATAAGCAAAATAAATTTTGGAGGGTTATGTCCGATTTATTTAATATGGGCGCTTTAGATACAATAGAAAGCAAGAAAAAATTTTTGCTGGATAAAAAAATTGCACTTTGGGATACATTAAAATCATGTGATATAGATAAGGCGGACGATTCCACAATTAAAAACCCGGTTGTAAATGACTTTTCTATAATATTTGATAAAGCTGATATCAAAAAGGTTTTTACAACAGGTAAGAAAGCCTATGCGTTATATACTAAGCATTGCTTAAAATTTAATAAGGGGGCCTTTTGCCTGCCGTCAACAAGCCCGTCTAATTGCCGGTTAAAATATGAAGATTTATTAGCCCAATATAAAATAATACTGGATTATTTATAGAGTTATGTAGTAGGTACGCGTATAATCAGGCTCCACATTTTTTACAGGAAAAAAGGCTGTACCGATACGGTTTTACCTTAATCGTTTGTACAGCCCTAAAATTAATATTGCGCCTACTTAAAATGCCCTACAGTATGGTTTTTTCTTGTAGGGGGGTTAATTAATTATGGTTGCTTGAGTCTAGGGTGATCATCCAATTTACACCAAACTTGTCCGTTAAAGTACCAAAACATTTGCTCCAGAAAGTCTCCTGCAGGTCCATGTCTACAACCCCGCCAACTTTTAACGCGTCAAAAGCCGATTTTGCTTGCCCGGCGTTATCAAACCCAACAGAAATTGAAAGGCCGTTGCCAAAATTAACATCTGAACCCGGAGGTACATCACAAAATAAAATTTCTTCGCTGCCTAAACTAAATTGTGCATGCATTACTAAATTTTTAGTAGCTTCATCTGGCTGATAGCCATCTCCGGCTGGGGCGTCGCCATACCGCATAATTTTTGCCTTAACATTAAATGCCTTTTCATAAAAATTTAGTGCTTCGGCACAGTTGCCGCCAAATGATAAATAAGAGTTGATTTTCATATTTTTAAGACCCCGTTTCATAAATTATTACCACTATAACATAAAAATTCATTGTATGTATAGTATTGAAGAATAATATTTGTTAAAATATATTTTATATACTATTTTTTTTGAGGAGCGGTGGAAGCGTGGGTTCAAAAATATTAAAAGGGAAAGCAGTACACATAGCTATGGGTAAATATGTTGCGGCTATCTGTTATAGATTTTTTAGGTTTTTAAAATATGTACCAGTAATTTTGCCTATATTAATAGCTTTATGCGGGTGTGGGGCAATTTTGGAAACTGGGCCGGAAGTTTCAGGGGCCCAGAAAGAAAACCCTAATTTTGAAGTTGTACCGGTTGTTTCAGATATTTTGCCAATGGTGCCTGAAATTACAGAAACGGCGGAACCTGTAGAAAAGCCAGTGGCAGAAAAAACATATGCTGAAAGTATGCTCGAATCAATGAGTATTGAAGAGAAAATTGGGCAGCTTTTTATTTATGCTTTACAGAATGAAGGGTATGAATTTACAGATGGCATGGCTAGAGGGCTTACACGTTATAAACCGGCCGGTGTAATTTTATTTTCAGAAAAGGTTGGTACAAGTGGGCAGGTAATAAAACTTATTGAGGAATTAAAACGCCATAGCAAAATACCCTTGTTTGTATCTACAGATGAGGAAGGCGGGCGTGTTTCAAGGGTAGGCAAATTGTTCGAAATGCCTATTGGCCCCGCTGGGGAAACAAAATCTGCAGAAGAAGCCTTTGGGCGCGGGGCTGAGATTGGGCGTAGGCTATTAAGCTTAGGGTTTAATATGGACCTTGCCCCTGTAGCAGATATAAACTCAAACCCGCAGAACACAGTTATTGGCGACAGGGCCTTTTCTGCAAGCGCAGATAAGGCGGCGGAGTATGTTTCTGCTTTTATTAACGGGATGCACAGTGAAGGCGTATTATCGGTTATAAAACATTTTCCGGGGCACGGCGATACTGTTGAGGATTCCCACCAAGGGGCTGCTGTGTTTAAATACGGCAAGGATAGGCTTTTTAGTAGCGAATTAAAACCGTTTATAAAAGGTATTGAAGCAGGGGCTGACGCAGTTATGGTTGGGCATATAAGTGCCCCTAATATCACAGGCGATAGTTTGCCTGCAACATTTTCCCCCGTTATGGTAACGCAAATATTGAGGGGTGAATTGGGCTATGATGGGCTGGTAATAACTGACGCTATGAACATGGGCGCCGTTACAAATTATTATGGGCCTGGCGAAGCCGCAATTCTTGCATTAGAAGCGGGTGTGGATATAATACTAATGCCGGCGGATATGGAAATAGCATATGAAGCGGTGATGGGCGCTTACAAACAAGGGAGGCTAAGCGAGGGCCGGATAAACGAGTCAGTCCTAAGGGCCTTAAAAGTAAAAGAGAAATTAGCTGGGCCGGAAATGCGTTAGTGGGTTTGCCATATTTGAAATAAATTTTTTTATCGGGGGTTAATTATTGTGTTGTCTATTGAATTAGCATATGGCTGTGAAGAAAGTATCCGCAGCCTTTTTGATGAATACACAAAATTATTAGTAGAATTAGACAGCGGATTTGAAAATTATTTAAATATGCAAGGCTATAGTAGCGAGGTTTCTAATTTAAAGGAAAAGTATGGCCTGCCAAAAGGGCGGATTTATATTGCATACTTGGATGGGGAAGCGGCCGGGTGCATTGCCCTAAAACCTTTTGATGATGTGAATTGCGAAATGAAGAGGCTTTATGTGCGTGCCCGCTATAGGGGTTTTGGTATTGCTACTTTGCTGGCTAAAACTATTATCGCGGATGCAAAACAAATTGGATACCAAAGTATGCTTTTAGATACTTCGCCAGTTTTGGCAGATGCTATTTTTTTATATGAAAAATTGGGGTTTTACAAAATTGGCAAATATAATAATAACCCCCTTATGGATAACATATATATGAAGCTGGATTTAATATAGTAATAGTTAATCCGTTTCAAACTGCCTCAAACCTTCGGTTTTACGGAAAAATACCTACCCCAGCTATTTTTCCGCCGCACTTGTTTTCGGACAGTTTTCAATCAGATTAACTATAAAAGCCCCTGATTATTTAGTTCAAGTAGGCGAACTGAATAATCAGGGGCTTTTTTTGTTTGCGATAATAGTTAGGGAATTTTGCTAGCTAATTATTTATTTTTCAAACAATAATGTCAAATATGTATTGACACCGGTTATGTTTACTGTTATTATGTAATTAGTTAAGCGCTAAACCTTGGCTATAATTATACAAAATACATATGGACACAAGAAAAATAACAATTACCTAAATATAATTTTATTTGGCAGTTATAATTGGCAGGCTGTAGCATAAAATTATGAATTGAAGCAATATAACTTTGTTAGGGTGGGGTTCTTATAAGTTTTATTTCCATAGGG
>JAITVM010000153.1 GCA_031285815.1 Clostridiales bacterium
GGCGCCAAAAAAAATATTATGCCATGATAAACCAAATAAATAACTTGTCTTCTTCCGGTGACGAAGTAAATAAACAAACTAATGTAAAAGAAATTAAGGGGGCCTCTGAGTGACCATGTATTCTTTATTAAAGTTTAGGGAAAAAGCTACTTCCCTTTTTAAACAATATGAGAATGTTATAATTTTTTTTGGGAAGTTCTTTCTTGGTTATTTTGCAATGAGGCAAATTACGGGCATTAATTTGACAGGGAACCTTTTTGCCCCAATATTTATCCCGCAATTGCTTTTTTTGATTTGCATTATGTTTGCACTGTGTTTTAATTTTATGCCACTTTCACTTTCTTATTTTATGATGGCAGCTATGCTGGCAGTATCGCTTTCAAACTCTATAGAGCTTTCGGCAATAGTTTTTATGTCGCTTTTAGTTATCCTATTTCTATACATAAGGATTGCCGCAAAAGAATCAATACTTATATTTTTCACAGTCTTGGCTTTTTATTTTAAAGTATATTATATAATACCTTTAATAGCGGGTGTGTATTTTGGGCTGACATCGGTTATCCCGGTTGCGCTTGGCACTTTTCTTTGGCGGAATTACCCTATTATAAAAGATATTGCTGTAAATAATAGCACACAATTTGAAGATATTTTTGATTTGGTATCTGTCCCGGAACGTATATTCGAGATATTTAATATTTTAATTGGGCGTATTGTATCAAACCAATATTGGATTTTCGAGTCCCTGGTTTTAGGCATGGTTGTATTTTTTGTTTTTTTTATATCCCGCATGGCTTTTGATTTTTCAAAAGAGATAGCTATAATTGTTGGTGCACTTCTTAACATAGCCGGGTTCTTCTTAGCCTCGGTGCTAACAGATTTAGAAATCCCACTTGCTTTTTTGTTTTTTAATACATTGTTCTGTATGGTAATGGCTTTAATTGTAAAGTTTTTTGATAAAGTGCTTATTTATAAGTCTGCTGAGCGTTTGGAATTTGAAGATGAAGAGTTTTATTATTTTGTAAAAGCAGTGCCTAAAATTAAAAGCTCTGATTATGAAATGTCTGAATTGAAGGAAAAACTCAGAGATAAGCCTAAAACAGCCCCTAAAACAGAAACATCTGAAACAGAATTGCCTAAGGCCGAGCTGCCTAAACCGGAATTGTTAAAAACACCTACAAAAAAAACAGAACCAAAGAAGAAAAAACTTATACCTTTCAAAAATAAACCCGATAAAAATACAGATGGTGAAGCAGGTAACAGTTTAGATAAAAAACCGGATACTATCCAAAAACGTTTTGACCTTATTTTTATGCGTGATGAAAATAGCCTGGATGAACTAGGTTTAGATAAAAAAGATTTAGATAAGAAAGATTTAGGTAAGAAAGATTTAGATAAGAAAGCAGAAACCAAAAAAGATATAAAATTAAGCAGTTTGGTAAACAAAGGCCAGGATATTAAAGAAACGGCAAAAGAAGAGCCTGATAATAAAGCTTTAACTGGCAAAGGGCCGGAAACAAACAGCCTGGAAACACAAGAAGTAGATGTTAAAAGCATAGAGGAAAAAGAGCCGGCTGATAAAGAAACGGGTAAAAAAGAAGCCCCTTTAGAAGAGGCAAATATAAAACCGGATGAGGCAAATACGAAACCAACAGATACTGATAAAATTTAGCGGGCCAGATTTAATTTAGACCGGAAATTCCCCGAGTTAGGGCTTAGCCTTAGGGGGGTTTTCGGCTAATTTTTAAGTTGTGATACTAAAGTTAGGCCCTATGCCGGAACGAAAAGGAGGTGGCTGGGCGTGGTAGATTTTTTAGAGGGCTTGTGGGCATCTATATTATTTCAGGTTGACAATTTCCCTAAAATGGGACTGATTGACGTGATTGATATTGTAATTGTTTCTTATATTTTCTATTTATTTTTAATCTGGATCAAAGAGACACGTGCCTGGTCACTTATTAGGGGTATAATCCTAGTCTATATAATTAAAGAGGTATTTAAATTCCTTTCTTTTAAAACACTTTCTTATATAATAGAAGCGATATTTGATATAGGGCTGATAGTTGCAATTGTGCTCTTTCAACCCGAGATACGGCGGGCGTTAGAGCAAATTGGGAAAGGGAAATTTATTACCTCTGATACTGGTGATGAATATGAGCTTCTTAATAGGGAGCTTTTAAGCGCGATAAAAAAGCTGTCTGCCGAGTTTACAGGGGCGCTTATTTGTGTTGAGCAAAATATCCCGCTGAGGGATTATGCGCTTACAGGCATAGCGGTAGATTCAGTTGTAACGTCACAGCTTTTATGTAATATATTTGTTGATAAAACGCCCTTGCATGACGGGGCAGTTATAATCAGTAAAAATAGGATATATGCAGCAGCATGTATTCTACCGGTTACATCGCAAGAAATTGATAAGGGGCTGGGTACCCGGCACCGTGCAGCTGTGGGGATATCTGAGGTATCGGACTGTGTTACGGTAGTAGTCTCTGAAGAGACAGGAAAAATTTCTGTTGCCGTAGGCGGCAAGCTCTATAGGAAATTAAGCATTAGTGAAGTGGAAGCTATGCTGCCAAGTGGCAAGGCAGATGAAAAATCCTCATTCTTCTCTATTTTAAGGAGGATTTTGAAATGATTAATATTTTAAAAAAATTCTATTTGCAGAATTACTTAAAAATAGTTTCAATTTTTATTGCGGTTATTTTTTGGTCAATAGCGGATAGCACTTATAACGGAAGGATATATAAAACCTTCAGCGTCGATATTACTATAGAAAATATGGATGTTTTGCGGAACAATAATTATATCTTGGAAAATGAACTGGAAATAAAAGCAGAGAAAGCCCTGGTTATAGTAAGGATGGGCGCATTAGATTTAGATGAATTTTCCCGCTCTTCTGATAATATGAAGGCTATTTTGGACCTGGAGCCGCTTGTAAATAAATTTGACCCAAACGATGAGGGCAAGGATATGAATGTTTACCTGGATATAAAATTACCAGAACCCTATGGCCAGGAAATTGTGCAGAACTACCCTTCCCTAACAACTTCTGTCCGCTTGGGCAAATATGTTGAAGGCGTTATAAAAGATATAGGGCTTGGGTATTCGGCACCGGTAGAAGCCGGTTATGAACCTGTCAGTGAAACAATAGAGCCGAAAACAGTTACTATAAATGGGCCTAAATCATATGTAGACAATATTGCTAAAGTAGTGGTCAACCCGAAAACTGAGGGGATTACTGAAGATACCTCTGAAGAATGCCCAATAATTGTCTACGATGCTGAAAATAAAGATATTACTGCATATTTAGAGCTTTACCCAAGTAGTGCTGTCGTTAATATTTCTGTTAATAAACAATTTGACCTTGAGATAAATAACCCAACTTATATCGGGAGTGCGGCAGAAGGCTATGTAGTTAAGGAAGTGAGCTTTGAGCCCCGATCAATAACTGTTTTGGGCAGCGAAAAAGATTTGGGCGGGCTTAAGGATATTGAACTGGAAACAATAGATATAACCGGCGCTACTGAAACTATAACAAAAGAATTCAAGCTGGCGGATTATATTGACAACGAAAACATTCAAATAATGTATAGCTCAGCAAAAGAAGTGGAAGTCACTATAGTTATCGAGAGGCTTAAAGAGAGGGAAATTAGCTTGCCTGTTAGCAGGCTGAATATTATAAACCCGGAAAACGAATCGTATTCAACGCAGATTGGCACAATTGACAACCAAATTGTATTTACTGTGTTGGGCGTTGAGAGCTTGGTTGATGCTATAGATGAATCGAAAATAACAATTGATTTGGACTTGTCTGAATTAGGGCCAGGCTCGCATGATGTGCCGATTAAAATATCTATGCCGGAAAGCATAAATGTTATTAGGGTACCGGGGCCTATTAACGTACTGATATCAGAAATGGCAGAAACCCAAGAAGGTACCGGCCAGTAAAAGGGGCTTAAGCCTTTATATTAAATAAAAACAAAAGGCACTGTAACGAGTTTTCTGTAAAATAAATCAACCACGATAAGTATTTATATAAATT
>JAITVM010000301.1 GCA_031285815.1 Clostridiales bacterium
CTAGGGTACACCCGAAACGTAAAATGGCTACTTTATCAGACCATGAATTGTCTGGCCTTTACGCCGCCATAAAATCTACACTTCAGGAAATGGCTGATAAAGGCGGGCGGGATACCGAAAAAGATTTGTATGGCAACCCGGGGCCTTACTTAACTGTTATGGGTAAAAAGAACCCTGGGATGATATGCCCTATTTGTGGAAACATGATTAAGCGGATGGCTTATTTAGGAGGCAATATATATGTCTGTGAAGAATGCCAAAAGGCTTAAGCTGGCCGGCAAATAGAAAAGAAGCGCACATAAAAAACCGGGCAAAAAAATATATTAAAAAAAGCTACAGTTAGGGATTGTAGCTTTTTTGTAGTTACTTATAGCAAATGGCTTAACCACGGCCCGGTTTTATTATAGCTTGTTTTTGAATCCATAGGGGTTTAAACTTTGCCAGCGCCATGTATCGGCACAAGCTTCAGCAATAGATTTTTCTGCACGCCAGTTAAGTATTTCAGCAGCTTTTTCGGCTGAAGCATAGCATACTGCTATATCACCCGGGCGCCGCCCGGCTATTTCGTAGGGGATTTTTACGCCGGATGCTGTTTCAAAAGCTGTTATAAGCCCAAGTACGCTAGTCCCAACACCAGAGCCTAGGTTAAACACCTCAGTGCCTGTATGCGCGGTACTATATTTAATAGCTGAAACATGGCCTTTAGCCAGGTCGTCAACATGTATATAATCCCTTACGCCTGTCCCGTCATTTGTTGGGTAGTCGCCGCCATAAACAGAAAGGCACTTTAGCCTACCGATTGCTGTTTGGGATATGTAAGGCATCAAATTATTTGGGGTATCGGATGGGTCTTCGCCTATCATGCCGCTTATATGGGCGCCAATTGGGTTAAAATACCTTAAAAGTATTATTGACCAATCCTGTTCTGATTGGGCAGTATCCCTTAATATTTGCTCACACATGAATTTAGTCCACCCATAGGGGTTTGTGCACCCGCCTGTAAGGCTTTTTTCAGTCAGCGGCATTTCATTAGCGCCATTATACACAGTGGCGGAAGAAGAAAATATTAGCCGCTTAACATTATATTTTTTCATAGCGCTGCATAATGCTATTGTAGAGAGCAGGTTATTATTGTAATACATTAATGGCACTTTTACAGATTCGCCAACAGCTTTTAGCCCGGCGAAATGTATAATACAATCTGTATCATGGTTTTTAAATATTTCATCTAAAGCGGATTCGTCCCGCACATCTATTTCATAGAACGGAAAACTTTTCCCCGCGAGTTCTTTTACCCGGGTTATAGATTCCGGTTGGCTGTTGCAAAAATTATCTACTGCGACTACGTTGTAGCCTTGGGCAATAAGTTCTAAACATGTGTGGCTTCCAATATACCCGGCGCCGCCGGTTACTAAAACTGCCATAATTTTAACACTCCCCGTTATTTTTTTGGCCCCTTATAAGCTCCATTACTTTAATAATATTGTAACTGTCGTTTAGGCTATGGGCTTCACTGTCTGTTTCGTTTTTTTCAACGCCCTTAATAAAATATTCTATTTCCATTGTCATATCGTCACCATAAATAGGAAAACTTCGCTTAAGCTTTTGCCCGTTTTTAAGTTCTATATTGTATCCATCCATACGGTTAAACATTGGTATAGTTATAATGCCTTGGCTACCTTCAATTATTGCCAGGCGTTCTTTTTTTCTGTCTATGGCGCCTTCGATAATTGCTTCTACGCCGTTATCGTATAGTAGCGAGGCCGTAAAATGGGTGTCTATGCCGCTGGCCCAATTAATATTTGATGTAACAGCCACCGGCATGCCAATTAAAGCTAAAACAAAGCCTATTAAATATGAACCTATATCGTATAAGGCACCGCCTTGGCACGGGTCATATAAATAACTTGTTTCTTTTAAATTTTGGGGCTTTGAACAAAAACAGGCATTGATAGATTTTAATTTACCGGCCATAGGTAAATCTTTTTTTAATTGGAACATGCCATCATTAAATTTTGTTTTTAGGGCCTCAAGAAAATAAGTGTTATATTCTTTTGATAAAGCTTTTATTTCATCAAAATCATTTGTTGTTAATACCGCTGGTTTTTCACATAACACCGGCAGGCGTTTTTTTAAAGCTTTTATGGCCCATTCTTTATGCATGCCATGTGGCAAGGCTATATAAATTGCTTCAACATCTGCGTCTTCCAGTATATCATCGTATGACCTATATAATTTAACCCCTTTGTAAGGGGAGCCATCACCTATAGTTAATGATTTAGAAGCAACAGCGTGCAGCTTGCCAGATGAAGTATATTTAAGGCTCTCGGCGAAACGCTTTGCTATACTGCCAAACCCAATAACCCCAAAATTCATAAATATCAGCACCTTAATTAAAAATCAAAAGGCTGCCTTACCTTTTGAAAGCAAGCCAGCCAATTTTATTATTATTTATTGTCTACTGAATTCATATGCTGAATAAGGTCCACTACTTTATTTGAATAGCCCCATTCATTATCATACCAAGCAACAAGTTTTACAAATTGGTCATTCAAAGCAATCCCAGCAGAAGCGTCAAATACTGATGTACAATATTCACCGATAAAATCAGTAGATACAACAGCATCTTCTGTATAGCCTAAAATCCCTTTGAGTTCGTTTTCAGAAGCTTTTTTGACAGCATTTTTAATTTCGTCATAAGATACCGGTTTAGCAAGCCTTGCTGTCAAGTCTACAACAGATACGTTTATAGTTGGGACCCTAAAAGACATCCCGGTAAGTTTGCCTTTAAGCTCAGGTATAACTTCGCCAACTGCTTTTGCGGCACCTGTAGAAGAAGGGATTATATTTGCAGCGGCAGCGCGCCCGCCCCTCCAGTCTTTTTTAGATGGGCCGTCAACTGTTTTTTGGGTAGCAGTGGTTGAATGGATTGTGCTCATGAGCCCTTCAATAATGCCGAAATTATCATTAATTACTTTTGCCAGTGGCGCTAAACAGTTAGTAGTACAAGATGCGTTAGATACAATGTCCATATCCGGTGTATAGTTATTATTGTTAACACCCATAACAAACATAGGCGCATCTTTTGAAGGGGCAGATATTACTACCTTTTTAGCCCCGCCTGCAATATGTGCTTTAGCTGTATCGATAGTTGTAAAGACACCTGTTGATTCAACAACATAATCAGCATTTACAGAGCCCCAAGGGATTTCTTCCGGCTTCATAGAACTGAAAACAGAAACTTCGTTTCCGTTAACAATAAGTTTGTCGCCTTTAATAGAAATTTCGCCTTTAAACCTGCCATGTACTGAGTCGTACTTTAACATATATACCATGTAATTCAAGTCAATAAACGGGTCGTTAATAGCGACTACTTTTACGTCGCCCCTTTCAAGTGTTGCCCTGAAAACCAGGCGGCCTATACGCCCAAAACCGTTAATGCCAACTTTAATCATTTGAAATCCTCCTAATCATTTACGTGGCTTTAAGCCATCATAGATATAAAAACATATATTAACTACTTCCCAAACTACGAAAAGTGCGTTGAAGCAAAATATTTTTCGCACGCAAAAGAGGGTTTGGAAAGAAGCCTGTTAAGAAAAATAGCTGACTCCAGACTCAAATATTTTTTGGTCATAATCACCTAAAATATTTTTATAGAGGTTAGGGCCAACCCTTTCAGGATGGCACATTTTACCCAATATCCTTCCGTCGGGGCTGGTAAGCCCTTCAACAGCATATATAGAGTAGTTAGGGTTATATTCTATATTATAAGACGGGTAGCCGCTAAAATCAACATATTGTGTAGCAATCTGTTTATTTTTTATCAAATCACTTAGGGTATCCTCGCCACAAATAAAACGGCCCTCGCCATGCGACACAACAACAGTATGTATGTCGCCAGCGTTTACGCCATTGAGCCATGGTGATTTATTTGATATTATTTTGGTCCTAACTAATGTTGAGGAATGCCTGCCTATTTTATTAAAAGTGAGGGTCGGGCTATTGTTTGCCATTAGCTCTATTTTGCCATAAGGTAAGAGCCCGAGCTTTATCAAGGCCTGAAAACCATTGCATATACCAAGGGCTAGCCCATCACGTTTATATAATAGGTTGAGTACCGATTCTTTTAAATAAGGGTTGCGGAACACTGCGGAAATAAATTTTCCGCTGCCTTCCGGCTCATCCCCGGCTGAAAAGCCGCCAGGGAACATAATTATTTGTGAATTATTTATTTTCTCTGCCATTTCTTTTATGGACTGCTCAAAGCTCATTAGCGTTAAATTATTAAGGACAAAAATTTCGGCACAGGCACCGGCTTTTTCAAAAGCATATTTGGAATCAATTTCACAATTTGTGCCCGGGAAAACTGGTATTAAAACCTTTGGCTTTGCATGCTTTATGGCTGAATGTTTTTTTTCTTTAGATTCATATAGCTCAATGTTTAAATCCGCATCATCATATTTTTTGTACACAGCTGTCGGAAAAATATCTTCCAGCGGCATAGCCCATTTTTTTATAACTTTATTTAAATCAAAAATATCATTATTTATTTTAATTGAGCCACATTCAATAGTTTGCCCAATAACTTCTAAATTATATTCATCAGGGTTGCCGTCAAATTCTAAAATAAAAGACCCATAGGATTTATCAAATAGATGGCTGGATTTTATCTCCGCGCCTATTTTATTGCCCATGCACATTTTTGATACCGACGCAGCTATGCCGCCAAACCCTATTGTATGTGCAGAAATTACTTTTTTATTTTTTATTAATGTTGCCAGTAAGTTTAGGTTTTTAATTAATGCTGGGAAAATAGGCATTTCATTTTCGTCATAGGGGGTACTTAGTTTAACAATTTTACTCCCGGCCTTTTTGAACTCAGGCGAAATAATATTTTTTGCGCTAGTGGTAGATACGGCAAAAGAAATTAGGGTAGGGGGGACATTTAAATCCATAAACGACCCTGACATGCTATCTTTACCGCCGATTGCCGGTATGCCTAAATTAATCTGTGCGTAAACCGCACCAAGCAAAGCGGCAAAAGGTTTCCCCCACTTTTTAGGGTCACCGCCTAAGCGTTCAAAATATTCCTGGAATGAAAGCCTAATATTTTCATAAGCGCCACCGGTTGCTATTATTTTGCTAATAGAGTCGGTGATTGCATAAACTTCCCCATGAAACGGGCTCCAGGTAGATAAATATGGGTCAAAACCATATGACATAAGCGAAACAGTATCCGTATCTGCATTTGGTACAGGTATTTTGGCAGCCATAGCCTCTGCCTGGGTTAATTGGTACTTGCCGCCAAATGGCATTAAAACAGTACCGGCACCAATTGTAGAATCAAATTTCTCTACCAGCCCTTTTTGTGAACATATATTTATATCATCAAAAATATCCAGAAAATTGGCCTCCGGTACAGGTTTTTTTTCAGAAGGCGATGCCAAAAATACATCCGCATATTGTGTTATGCCGTTTGTATTTAAAAAGCTGCGCTTAATATTTACGATAGTGTCGCCGCGCCAAGTCATTATTAATTTTTTTTCTTCAGTAATAATAGCTACAGAAGTAGCCTCAAGGTTTTCTTCGGCAGCTAATTCTATAAAGAGGGGTTCGTTTTCTTTTGAAACAACAACAGCCATACGTTCCTGTGACTCGGATATAGCCAATTCTGTCCCATTTAAGCCTTCATATTTTTTTAATAGGTTATCTAAATTTATATTTACCCCGTCGGCAAGTTCTGACACAGCAACTGAAACACCGCCGGCACCGAAGTCATTGCAGCGTTTTATTATCCTGCTACATTGGCTATTTTTAAAAAGCCTCTGGAGCTTGCGTTCTGTGGGGGGGTTGCCTTTTTGGACTTCTGAGCCGCATTCCGCCATAGAATCCTGAGTATGGCCTTTTGAGGAACCTGTTGCGCCGCCGCAGCCGTCACGGCCAGTC